>JBBQYB010000031.1:0-26051 GCA_038209095.1 Rhodobacterales bacterium | reverse complement strand
CGTGGCGGGGCTCGGGACGGCGGCGGCGTTCCAGGGCCCCGGCTGGCTGTTCGTCGTGCTGGTCGTGCTCTGGGGGATCGCGGTGATCCCGGACAGTGCGCAGTTTTCGGCGCTGGTCGCCGATGCGGCCCCGCCCGAGCGCGCGGGCAGCCTGATGTCGCTCCAGACGGCGTTCGGGTTCCTGCTGACGTTCTTTACGGTTCAGGCCGTGCCCGGGCTCGCGGCGGGCGTCGGCTGGCCGCTGACGCTCGGGCTTATGGCGATCGGGCCGCTCGCCGGGGTCTGGGCTATGGCGCGGCTCATCCGGCTGGGGTGAGGCGGGTTCAGGCGGACGCTGCGGCGACGTGGACGGCCGCGGCCTCGCTCGCGGCGGCGCAGGCGGCCGCCAGGTGCTCGCCGCGGGCGAGACGTGCGGCGAGCGTGCCGGTGAAGGCGTCGCCCGCGCCGTGGGTGCTGACGACCCGGACCGGCGTGGCGGGAATGCGCGTGGTGCGCCCGGACATGCGGAGGGCGAGCCCCGCGCCGCCGGCCGTGACGATGACCGAGGGCCAGGCCCGTCCGAGCAGATCCGCGGCGGCAGCGGCGGCGTCGAGGGTGTCCACCCGTCCTGTGCCCATGGCCTCGGCCTCGACCCGGTTGACGACGAGGACGTCCGTCGCGGCCGCAAGTGCCGGATCGAGCGCGCGCGCGGGTGCTGCATTCAGCACGACGGGCAGGCCCCGCATGCGGGCGGCGCGAGCCGCCGCGAGATTGAGCGCGGGCGTGACCTCGTTCTGCAGGACGAGCACGCGCACGGAGCGCCAGAGGGCGTCGTCCTCCAGTGCGGCGGGATCGATGGCGAGGTTCGCGCCCGACACGATGGCCGCGGCGTAGTCGCCCGCGGGATCGAGGATCGCGGCGCTCATGCCCGTGGCGTGGGACGCGAGGGAGGCGACGAAGGCGTGATCGACGCCGGCGGCGGCGAGGCCTTCGCGCAGGCGCGTGCCGAAGTCATCCGCGCCGACCGCCCCGAGCATCCGGCAGGCGACGCCGGCCCGCCGCACGGCCAGCGCCTGGTTGCCGCCCTTGCCGCCGCATTTGGGGTACCAGCGGGTGCCGACGCAGGTCTCGTCGCGCTGCGGCAAGGCACCGGCTTCGACGACGATGTCGAGATGCAGGCTGCCCACTATGAGGACCAACGGCTCCACGTGGTCAGGCCCGCCCGCCCGCCATCGCGGCCTGGACAATGTCCTGGGCGCTGACGGCATCCTGTCGGCTCTGGGCCTCCGCGAGGCGGTTGTCGCCCTCCAGCGCCCGGACGGTCTCGAGCATGCGCCGGACGGTCCGGATGTTGGTATCGCATTCGCGCACCGGATCGAGGCCGGTCGCGTCGGGAAAGGTGTCGAAATAGATCGCACCGTCGAAGCCGTCGCGTTGGACCTGGCGCAGCAGTTCCAGCGTCGCCTGGCCGTGGACCGCGCCCACCATCAGCCCGTCGTCGCGCTTGGCGTAGCCGTCGTTGAGGTGCAGCCCGAGCAGCCGACTGTGGCGCGCGATCAGGGACGCCGCCTGCGCGGGCTGCTCGCCGGCATAGAGCGCATGGGCGAAGTCGAGCGTGACGCCGAGGTTCGGCGCCCCGGCCTCTGCGATGGCGAGCAGCGTGCTCGCGGCATCCGGCAGCAGGCTGTGGGCGCGGGGCTCGTTCGGCTTGTATTCGATGCTGACGAGGCAGTCAGGATCGTGGGCCGCAACCTCGGCGATGCCCGCGATCTCGAGGTCCCACAAGGTGCGGTAGTCGCCCTGGAAGGCATAGTCGAAGCCGTCCTGACCGAGCCAGAGGGTGAGCATGGGGGCCCCGATCTGGCGGGCGGTGTCGACGCCGCGTTTCGTGAGGTCGATGGCCTCGCGGCGCACGGCCGCATCGGGGTTGGTGAAGGCCCCGAGCTTGAAGGCGGGGTTGGAGTAGTAGCGCATGGCGAGCCCGCTGACCGAGAGGCCAGCGTCGCGCACCATCCGGGCGATGCCGAGGGGGTTTTGCGCCGCGTGGTCGGGGTAGTTCAGATCGAGTTCCGTCAGGCCGCGCACGGTGGCAGCCCGGGCCACCATCTGCCCGAGCGAGGGCCGTTCCGCCTGGTCTGGCCAGTAGCTGCCGGCCCCCGAGGCAAAGGAATTGAGCCGGGTGGCAAACCGGGTCCCGAGCATCACAAGTCTCCTCGATCATCCGGGCGCGCCGGCCGGATCCGCGCGCCTTCGACAACCCACATCGTCGCGGGCCAGGCAAGGGGCAGGTTGAGACCCGCGCCCATGAGATACAGCCCCGAGAGGGTCAGCGGCCCGGACTTGAGGGCCACCCCGCCCCGGCTCTGGCGTGGCGCATCCTGCGGGTTGCGCAGGGTCACCCGGTAGAAGGCATCCGGATCGAGCCCCGTCAGCCGCAAGAGCCGCGGCAGGCTCTGGGCGCCGGTGGCGGCCTGACCTGCGAAGACGACGAAGCGCGCACCGTCCTCGGCCAGCTGGATCTCGGCGATGGCGGCGGGGTCTGCACTGTCGAGGCGCAGGATGTCGGCGCGCATCGTCCAGGCGCGGTTGTCCTTCCACCAGGCGGTGACGGCGCGGAGGGTCTCCGCCTCCGGCTTCGTCAGTTCGCGCAGGTCCATCTCGAAGCCTATGTGGCGCTGTGCCGCGACCCAGGCGCGGAAGGCCATGGGCAGGACGCGGCCGGAGGAATGGCAGGTGCGCGGGCCGACATGGCTGCCGGTGACGGCGGCGGGCAGGAAGAGGGCGGCGTCGTGCTGGATGCGCAAGCGTTCGAGCGCATCGTTGCTGTCCGACAGCCAGACGCGCTGGGTGCGGGCGAGGATGCCGAAGTCGATGCGCCCGCCGCCGGAGGCGCAGCTCTCGATCTCGGTGCCGGGATGGGCTTCGCGCAGGCGGTCCAGGAGGGCGTAGACGCCCCGGGTCTGGGCGGCGTCCGAGACCGGAAGGAGGCGGTTGTGATCCCATTTCAGGTAGTCGACGGGATATTCGCGGAGCAGCGCGTCGATCGCTGCGAAGAGGTGATCGCGCACCACCGGGCGGGCCATGTCGAGGACCATCTGGTTGCGCCCGAGGACCTGGTCGGCCGGTCCGAGCGCCCAGTCGGGGTGGGCGCGGTAGAGGTCGCTGTCGGGGTTGACCATCTCGGGCTCGACCCAGAGGCCGAAGGTCATGCCGAGGGCGTGGACGCGGTCGATCAGCGGGCGCAGGCCGCCCGGCCACTTGCGGGAATCCACGACCCAGTCGCCAAGCGAGGTGGTGTCGTCGTCGCGGCGGCCGAACCAGCCGTCGTCGAGCACGAAGCGCTCGGCGCCGAGGTCAGCGGCGCGTGCTGCGATGTCGCAGAGTGCGTCGAGGTCGTGATCGAAATAGACCGCCTCCCAGCAGTTGTAATGCACCGGACGCAGACGGACGGGGTCGGGCCAGGAAATGAGGTGGTCGCGCAGGTGGCGCTGGAATTGGACCGCGGCACCATTGAGCCCGCTGTCGGACCAGGCGGCATAGAGCGTCGCCGTCTCGAACCGCCGCGCGGGCGCGCGCTCGGAGCCTGCGGCATGGCCGAACTGGATCTGGCGGCGGCCGTCGGGCAGCTCTTCGGCGTTCATACGGTGGCCGCCGGACCAGCCGTAGGTGAGCGCCGTCACCTCGCCGGCCGTATTGCTGGCACCCCGCAAGGGAAACAGCGCGCCGGGAAAATGCTCGTGGCCGCTGCGCCCGGTGCGCGCCTCGCGCAGGCGCACGCCCGCACTCCAGGGGGTGCGATTGAGCTGGAACTCGCCCAGCCAGCGGCCGGAGACGTCGAGGATGTCGTCGGAGAGCTGAGGCGCGGGCATGACCGGGGCCGCGAGCCAGCCGAGGCGCACCGGGGTGACGGAGGTGAGGGTCGCCTGCAGCGCGAAAAGCCCCGAGGGGGTGGCCGCGATTCGGGCGGCATAGCGCAACCCGAGATCCGGGTCCGCGAAGTTCAGGGTGAGGTCCGTGGTGTCGCCGGTGGTGTCTGTCAGGCGGAATGCGGGCGTGAGCGACGTGCCTTCCGCGGTCGCGACGATCAGGCCGGGCTGGCCCTGGAAGCCGTCGCCCGGCTGAGGGCAGATCGAGAGCGCGGGCAAGGCGTCGAGCATCCCGCCGGTGAGATCGAGGCCGGCCGCGGCCGCGAGGGTGCCGAGGTCCTCCGCCGGGGGCAAGCGGCCGCCCCAATAGACCACTTCGGGAAGGCTGCCGTCGCGGCTGACGAGAACCATGGTCTGGCCGCCCGCGTCGAGCCTCCAGCAGTCCGGCATCGGTGGCACTCCTTGGAATTCGACAACCCCCGGAAGGGTCCGTATGGTCGGGCTCAGGCGGATCCGAGCGCCATGAGGTCTTTGGTCTGCAGATAGAGCGCCTTGAAGGCCGCGAGCTTTCGGGCATGGAGCGGCCTGGGGGCTGCGGTCACGCGCGACGCCTCGGGGTTCCAGGCGGTGATGTCGGTGCGGGCCACGTCGCCTACCGCGAGGGCTGCGAGAAAGGCGTCGCCATAGCTCGCGCCGAGGGTCGTGCGGGCGATGATCTGGTCGAGCCCGGTGAAATCCGAGGTCGCCTGGGTCCAGACGCGGTTCTGGAGGCCGCCGCCCACCGCCAGCAGGCGCGCGGGTGCCGCGCCTGCCTCGGCCATGGCCTCGAAGGCATGGGCCGTGCCGCAGGCGATCCCCTCGAGGGCCGCGCGCAGGATATGGCCGCGCGTATGGGTGAGGTTCAGGCCGAAGATGACGCCGCAGGCGTTCGGGTCGTGGATCGGGGTGCGCTCGCCGGAGAAATAGGGCAGCACGATCAGGCCTTCGGCCCCGTCGGGCACGGCCTCCGCCTCGGCGGCGAGGCGGGCGAAGGCCTCGTCGGGGGCCAGCTCGCGGGCAAACTGTTCGCGCAGCCAGTGGGTGAGGGTTCCGCTGGTGGCGGTACCCGCCATTGCGGCATGCTGGCCCGGGAAGAGCCAGGGCGCGTACCAGAGCCGTGCGTCGCGCACCCGCGCGGCCGTGAGGGCGATGATGAAGATCGTCGAGCCGTACATCACCATCACGTCGCCCGGATCAGCCACGCCAACGCTGAGCGCCTCGGCCGCCGCATCGATAGTGCCGAAGGTGACGGGCGTCCCGGCGGCGAGGCCGGTCTCGGACGCGGCCGCGGACGTGACTTGCCCCGCGATGTCGCAGGACCAGCCGAGGCGGGGCAACCGGTGCCTGTCGATTAGGCCGGGGGCGAGGTCGTCGGTCCAGTCGAGCCGCTCGACGTCGTAGAGCGGCCCGAACCCCGCGGCGGTGTAATGGTCGATCACGAAGGCCCCGGTGAGGCGCAGGACGAGATAACTCGAGGCGCTCATCACGCGGGCGGTGCGGGCCCAGAGGTCGGGGCGGTTGCGCTGGAGCCAGAGGATCTTGGGGCCGACCGATTGTGAGGTGAGCGTCTGACCCGTGCGGGCGATCAGCGTGTCGGGGCCGATGGCCGCGATCATCTCGGCCACTTCGGCCGAGGCCCGGGTGTCGACGCCGTAGAGCACGGCGTTCATCAGGGGTCGGTTGTTCGCATCGAGCGCGGCCATGCAGGGGCCGATGGCGCTGATGGCCACGGCGCGGATCGTCGCGGGGTCGATGCCTTGCGTCAGCTCGCGGGCGATGGTGGCAAAATCGCCCCACCAGTCCTCCTCGGGGCGATGTTCGGCCCAGCCGGGCTGAGGCGTGAGCATCTTGTGGGGGCGTCGCGCCATGGCCTCGATCCTGCCCTGAGCGTCCACGCGCACGCCCTTCGATTCGAAGGTGCCGATGTCGATGCCGATGTAGCGCGTCATGTGCAGGCGTCCCGGTCGAGGGTGAAGGACGCGTCCATTCCAACGAGCGCTGCCAGCGTCAGGGCTGCGAGGCGGTCGAGATCGGCGAGGTCGCAGACCTCGCGGGCGGAATGGGAGTAGCGCATTGGGAAGCCCAGATCGAGGCAGGCGATGCCCGCGCCCTCGAGCTGGACGTAGCTCGTCTCGGTGAGGGCACCGACATGGGCGCTGCGCTGGAGGGGGATGCCGGCGGCGGCGGCGGTGCGGTCGAAATGATCGACGAGCGCGGGATGGGGGATGAGGCCGTTGAGGGTACCGCGGCCATGGAAGGAATAGAGGCTCATGGCCGGGCCGCCTCCCAGACGGACGTCGCCGCGGTCGGCCATGTCGGGCGTGTCGGTGGCGAGCACCAGATCGAACTGGAGAGCGATGTCGGGCGCGAGGGCCCGCACGACGGGGATGATGCCGCGGAGGTTGAACTCCTCCTGGACGGACCAGACGAGATGCACCGTGGGGGCGGAGGCCCCCTGTGCAAGTGCGCGGGCGATCTCGAGGAGCACGGCACAGGCCGCGCGGTCGTCGAGGGCCGTGCCTGCGATCCGGGTTCCGGCGAGATTTGCGAGGCGCGGCGCGTAGACGACGGGCGTGCCGATGGTGATGCCGGCGGCGCGCACTTCGGCCTCGTCGCCGAAGCCCGCGTCGATCCGCAGCTCCGCGTACGGGAGCACGCGGTACTTTTCCTCCGGGGTGGTCGCGTGGTGGCTCTTGTTGGCGATGACGCCGGGCCAGTCACGGCCGGGGGCGCAGATCACGACCTCCTGGGCGGCGAGGGCGCGTTCGGGCACGCCGCCCAGCCGCTCGACACGCAACTGGCCGTCTGGGTCGATTTTTCGCACGACGAAGCCCAGCTGGTCCATGTGGGCGATCAGCATCACCGAGGGTCCCGGCCCGCCCGGCAGCGTGACCGTGAGGTTGCCGAGGCGGTCAGCGCGGAACGCGATGCCGAGATCGTCGAGCATCCCCGCTATGGCGCGGCGCACCCGGTCCTCGTGGCCGCTGAGGCCGGGGATCGCCACCAGCCGTTCCAGCCAGTCCCGGATGCGGCCGGAGGGCGTCATCGCGCGGCCCGCACGCGGGCCATGAAATCGCGCGCACGCTCGGGATCGACCGGCTTCCAGGTGTCGCCGTCCACCTTGAGCGAGGAGCCCACGATGCAGCCGTCCGCGACGCGCAGGACGTCGGCGACGGTCGCATGCTTGACGCCGGTGTTGGCGAGCACGGGCGTGTCGGGGAGCGCGCGCTTGACGGCCTCCAGATCGCCCATCTCGGCGGCCTCGCCGGTGATCGGTCCCGACACCAGCACCGCATCGGGCACGGAGGAGAACACCGCCGAGCGTGCCCGGTCCGCGAGGGGCCGGCGGTCCAGCGACCAGGCGAATTCGGCAGAGACGTTGTAGAGGAGGGCGAGGTCGCCGCGCCCGAGCCGGTGGGCGTAGCGCTGCGCCTTGCCGGCGTCGGGCGTCCAGGGGCCCATGTCGGAGGCATAGGTGCCGGTGAAGATTTCGCGCACGAAGGCGGCCCCGGTCGCCGCCGCAAGGGCCACCGACGACATGGGATCCCACAGCACGTTGACCCCGAAGGGGACCGTGATGCGGCGGAGCAGCTGACCAATCACGAAGGCCATGGTCGCAGTGGAGGCCGTGTCCACTGCGAACTCGTAGGGGCGGTCGTTCTCGTTGCCGAACATCACCGCGTCGAAGCCCGCCGCCTGCAGGGCGTCGAGATCGTGCGCGCAACCCTCGAGCAGGCCCTCAATACCGCGCTCGGCGTCGTGGAGCGGACTTCCCGGCAGAGCTCCGAAATGAACCATGGCGATCGCGGGCTTCGAGGTGCCGAAGACCTTGCGGAACCGCGCGGTCATGGCCGGGCCTCAGTCCGCATCGGCGATGCAGAGCTGGCGCTGGGTGCCGAGGCCCTCAATGCCGAGTTCGACCACGTCGCCCGGATGCAGATAGGTGGGCGGCTTCATCCCCATGCCGACGCCTGGAGGGGTGCCGGTCGTGATGATGTCGCCGGGCATCAGGCTCATGAACTGGCTGAGGTAGCTCACGAGATGCGCCACCCCGTAGACCATCGTCTTGGTGGAGCCGTCCTGCATGGAGGATCCGTTGACGGTCAGCCACATCGGCAGATCCTGGGGATCAGCCACCTCGTCGCGGGTGACGAGCCAGGGGCCGATGGGCCCGAAGGTGTCGCAGGACTTGCCCTTGGTCCACTGCCCGGCCCGCTCGTTCTGGAAGGCGCGCTCCGAGACGTCATTGATGACGCAGTAGCCCGCAACATGCGCGAGGGCGTCGGCCTCGGAGACGTATTTCGTGCGGGTACCGATGACGACGCCGAGCTCAACCTCCCAGTCGGTCTTTTCCGATCCGCGCGGAATGATCACGTCGTCATTGGGACCTATGATGGTGGAAGTGGCCTTCATGAAGATCACCGGTTCCGGCGGAACCTTCATGCCGGATTCCGCGGCATGATCGGCGTAGTTGAGCCCGATGCAGATGAACTTGCCGGTCCCGGCCACGCAGGCCCCGATCCGGGCCTCCGCGGGGGCGAGCGGCAGCGACGCTGGATCGAGCGCGCGCAGGTGCGCGAGGCCTTCGTCCGACAGGACGGCGCCGCCGATGTCGGCCACCACACCGCTCAGGTCGCGGATCGCGCCGTCCACGTCGATCAGTCCGGGTCTTTCCTCGCCGGCGGGTCCGAAGCGCAGAAGTTTCATGGGAATGTCCTCTCTCAGACGTTGGACCAGCCGCCGTCGATCACTTGGGCCGTGCCGGTGGTGAAGCTGCTCTCGTCGGACGCGAGATAGACGGCGAGCGCCGCGATCTCCTCCGGGCGTCCGAGCCGGCCCATGGGCTGGCGGGCGGTGAAACTCGCCTGGGCCGCGACAAAATCCCCGGTCGCGCGCATGCGGTCATGCAGCGACGGGCTCTCGACGGTACCGGGGCAGATCGCGTTGACCCGCACGCCCTGGGTAATGTGGTCGGCGGCCACGGCCTTGGTCATGCCGATGACGGCGGCCTTGGTGGCCCCGTAGACGAAGCGGTTGGGTGCGCCAATGATCGAGGAGGCCACCGAGGCCATGTTGATGATGGACCCGGAACCCTTGGCGATCATGCCCGGCAGGAAGGCACGCATCATGCGGTACATCGCCGTCATGTTGAGATCGACCGAGAAGGCCCATTTGTCCTCGTCGCAGTCGAGGATCGTGCCGTGGTCGACGAAGCCCGCGCAGTTGAACAGCACGTCCACGCCGCCGATCCGGTCGCGCAGCGCGGTGATCGCGGACGCATCGCGCACGTTCAGCACCGCGGTCTCGAGCCCTTGGCCCGCGAGTTCGGCGAGGGCCGCCTCGTTGATGTCGGAGGCGATCACATGGCCGCCTTCGTGGAACATCGCGAGCGCGCTGGCGCGCCCGATCCCCTGGCCCGCGGCCGTGACGAGGCAGGTCTTGTCTTGCAGTCGGTTCATCCATCCCCCCCGAGGGCACATCGGGCATTCTGTGGCCCTCGGGCGATTTCTTGACTAGATCCGAGCGGATGTCCACCGGCTGCGGCTGAGCCCGCCCGCCCGAGTTATGCCCGCTGTTCACAGCTTACCGAATCCGGACCGGGCCCTTATACGGGTCGACACGGGAGAGAGATCATGGCGGATGGCGCAGATACCGGTGGCACGGCCTACGAGGGGTTGCCCCACAACATCGAGGCCGAGCAGGCGCTGCTCGGGGCGCTTCTCGTCAACAACGACTGTTATGACCGGGTCGCGGCGGTGGTGCAGGCCGAGCATTTCTACGAGCCGGTGCACCAGCGGATCTTCGAGGTGGCGTCCAACCGCATCCAGAAGAACGCGCTGGCCTCGCCCGTCACGCTGAAGGCCTTCTTCGAGGACGACGCGGGCCTCGCGGAACTTGGCGGTCCCGCCTATCTCGCGCGGCTGGCGGGGGCCGCGATCTCGCTGTTCGCGGCGCGCGACTATGCGCAGCTCGTCTACGATCTCGCGATCCGGCGCGACCTGATCCAGCTCGGGCAGGAGATCGCGCAGAAGGCCACGCGGATGGACATGGACAGCGAGCCGCGCGACCAGATCGTCGAGGCGGAGCAGGCGCTGTATCAGCTCGGCGAGCAGGGCAAGGTCGACAAGGGGTTCCAGAGCTTTCTGCGTGCGGCGACCGATGCGGTGAAGGTGGCGAACGCCGCCTACCAGCGCGACGGCGGGCTGGCGGGTCTGTCGACCGGGCTGAGCGATCTGGACCAGAAGCTCGGCGGGCTGCATCCGTCCGACCTGCTGATCCTGGCCGGGCGCCCCTCCATGGGCAAGACGTCGCTCGCGACCAACATCGCCTTCAACATCGCCAGGTCCTATCGGCGGGGGATCCGGCCCGACGGCTCCGAAGGGGCGGTGGACGGCGGCGTGGTTGGCTTTTTCAGCCTCGAGATGTCGGCAGAGCAGCTGGCCGCGCGCGTTCTGTCGGAGGCGAGCCGGGTGCCGTCCGACCGCATCCGGCGCGGCGATCTGACCGAGGACGAGATGCGCCGGTTCATCGAGGCGGCAAAGGCGCTGGAGAGCTGTCCGCTCTACATCGACGACACCCCGGCCCTGCCGATCTCGACGCTCGCGGCGCGGGCGCGGCGGCTGAAGCGCCAGCACGGGCTGGACGCGCTGTTCGTCGATTACCTGCAGCTGGCGAAGGCCGCGTCGAACCGCTCGGAAGGCCGCGTGCAGGAAGTCTCCGAGATCACGCAGGGTCTCAAGGCGATCGCAAAGGAGTTGAATGTGCCGGTGATCGCCCTGTCGCAGCTGTCGCGGCAGGTCGAGAGCCGGGAGGACAAGCGCCCGCAGCTGTCGGACCTGCGCGAGAGCGGCTCGATCGAGCAGGACGCGGACGTGGTGATGTTCGTGTTTCGCGAGGAATACTACAAGGAGCGCGAGAAGCCGGGCGATCATGACATCGAGGCGATGATGAAATGGAAGGACGCCATGAGCGCGCTGCACGGCCGCGCCGAGGTGGTGATCGGCAAGCAACGGCACGGGCCCATCGGCAGCGTCGATCTGGCCTTCGAGGGGGAGTTCACGCGTTTCTCCAATCTGGTGAAGCCCTACCAGCAGAACGCTCAGGTCGATTTCGGGTGAGCGGAGCCGAGGCGGTGTCCGGGGGGCAGGCATGGCCCGCGCGCGGCTGAGCATCGACCTGGGGGCCATCGTCGCGAACTGGCGGGCGCTCGATGCGCTGAGCGGACCGCAGGTGGAAACCGCGGCCGTCGTCAAGGCGGACGCCTATGGCCTGGGGATCGGCCCCGTGGGGCGGGCGCTGGCCGCTGCGGGAGTATGCAGCTTTTTTGTGGCGCTGGTCGATGAGGGGGTCGTGCTCCGCGAGGCGGTGGGTGACGGGCCCGCCATCCACATCCTGTCGGGGCTGATGCGGGGCGACGCGGAGGCGGTTCGCGGAAGCAGGCTGATACCCTGCCTCAACAGTGTGGACCAGCTCCATGATTTCGAGAGGCTTTGCGCAGGATTGTCGTGCGCGGTGCAGGTGGACAGCGGCATGAACCGGTTGGGGCTGGAACCGCATGAGATCTCGGCGTTGGCCGCAGTCACGGCGCGGCTGCGTCCCGGACTGGTGCTGAGCCATCTCGCCTGCGCCGACGACCCCCGGCATCCGCAGAACTCGGCCCAGCGCGCGGCGTTCCTCGACCTTGCCGCGCAGTTTCCAGAAAGCCGGCGCAGCCTCGCGGCCACGGGTGGCACGATCCTCGGGCCCGCGTTTCATTTCGACATAACCCGGCCGGGGGTTGGCCTGTTCGGCGGCCTGCCGTTCGAGGGGGCCCGGCCCGTCGTGAACCTGTGCCTGCCGGTGGTGCAGGTGCGCACAGTGGCCGTGGGCGAGACCGTGGGGTACGGAGCGGCCTGGACGGCGGAGCGGCCGTCGCGGATCGCGACCGTCTCGGCGGGGTATGCCGACGGGCTGATCCGCGCGATGGGGCGCGGCGATCTGCGGCTCTGGAGCGGCGCACGGGGGTGTCCGGTGGTGGGGCGGGTGTCGATGGATCTGATCACGGCGGACGTGACCGATCTCGCGGAGACCCCGGATTGGCTGGAAGTCCTCGGCCCGCACCAAGGCGTGGACGATCTCGCCGCCGCGGCGGGGACCATCGGCTACGAGATCCTGACGAGCCTTGGCGCGCGGTACGAGCGGGTCTATCTGGACCCCTTTGCGACGGCGGAACGTGGTCCATGATCCTGATACGGCTGCTCGTCGGCCTCCTCGCCTCGGTCGGGCGCTCGACGCTGGGCCTGCTGGCGGCGACGGGGCGGGTGGCGATCTTCGCGGGATCGACCCTGACCCATCTGGTGCGCGCCCCGTTCTATCCGGCGGAACTGGGGCGGCAACTGCTTCGGATCGGGTATTTCTCTCTGCCGGTGGTGGGGCTGACGATGCTGTTCACCGGCGGCGCGCTCGCCTTGCAGATCTATGCGGGCGGCGCTCGGTTCAGCGCGGAGACGGTGGTGCCCTCCATCGTCGCCATCGGGATCGTGCGCGAACTCGGACCGGTGCTGGGGGGGCTGATGGTGGCGGGGCGGGTGTCGTCGTCCATTGCCGCCGAGATCGGCACCATGCGGGTGACCGAACAGATCGACGCGCTGACGACGCTGTCCACGGACCCGATGAAGTACCTCGTCCTGCCGCGGGTGCTGGCTGCGACGCTGGCGCTGCCGGTCCTCGTTGCGGTGGGCAACGTCATCGGGGTGATGGGGGGGTATCTGGTCGGCACGGCGCGGCTCGGGTTCAATCCCGCGACCTATGTCAAAAACACCCTCGATTTCCTTGTGGCGGCGGACGTGGCCTCGGGGCTCTGGAAGGCGGCGGCCTTCGGGTTCATCCTCGGGCTGATGGGCTGCTATCACGGCTATACCTCCGGACGCGGCGCGCAGGGGGTCGGGCAGGCCACGACCAATGCGGTGGTCTCGGCGAGCGTGCTGATCCTCGCGGCGAATTACGTGCTGACGGAGGCGTTCTTTTGACGGGCGAAATCCCCAGGATCGAGCTTCGCGGCGTCCGCAAGGCCTTCGGCGACAAGGTGGTGCTCGCGGGGGTCGATCTGCGGGTGATGGCGGGCGAGAGCCTGGTGATCATCGGCGGATCGGGCACGGGCAAGTCGGTGACGCTGAAATGCATCCTCGGCATCCTGCGTCACGGTGCAGGGTCCATCCTCATCGACGGGGTGCCCGTGGGCGAGATCGATCGGCGCGCCTTCCTGCGGCAGTTCGGGATGCTGTTCCAGGGCGGCGCGCTGTTCGACAGCCTGACGGTCTGGCAGAACGTGAGCTTCCGGCTGCGCATGGGCCGGCGGGCGATGCCCAAGGCCGCGGCCCGCACCCATGCCATCGCGAAGCTCGGCCGGGTGGGACTGGGGCCGGAGGTGGCCGATCTCTATCCGGCTGAACTGTCCGGGGGCATGCAAAAGCGCGTGGGGCTCGCGCGCGCCATCGCGACCGATCCCAAGGTGATCTTTTTCGACGAACCCACCGCCGGGCTCGATCCGATCAGTGCCGGCGTCATCAACGATCTGATCCGCGAGATCGTCGAGGAAATGGGGGCGACGGCGCTGACCATCACCCACGACATGACGACGGTACGCACGGTCGCCGATCACGTGGCCATGCTCCATGCGGGTATCGTGCGCTGGTCCGGGCCCATCGAGGACATGGACGAGGCCGGGGACCCCTATCTCGACCAGTTCATCCACGGGCGAGCGGAGGGGCCGATCGAGGCGATCCGGTGAGATCCGACCCGTCAACCAGTCCCGTTCTGCGCCATTGCCAGCCTGCGAATTCGGGTATAGCCAACGAGGTGTGAATTTCGCGACGGGCTTGCGTGCGTGGTGCAGAGTACAAGGTGACTTGAGGGGAGCGGGCCGATCTTGCCCGAGGTGCCATGTCGAACGGGCCTGTCTTCATTCTGGGGATGCAGCGCAGCGGCACGAACCAGGTGCTCAACATCCTGCGGTCCCATCCGGACACCTGCTGGCCGGACGGCGAGTTCCACCAGGTCTTCAAGCCGCGGTTCAACGCGCGCGAGAGCCTCGGCAGATCGCTGGTCAAGCTCGCGGACTATTCGGTCTATTACCTCGGATCCGGCGACGGGCTCGGGCCGCACAGCCCGCCCGGAGCCCGCGCCCTCGACGGCTGGCGGGCGGAGTGGGTCCGGACGCGGATCGCACGACGCACGAAGGCCAACGCGGCCGAGGTCGAGCGCGTCAAGGCGCTGCTGGACCGGGCCGGATTTTATCCCCGCGGACGGAGCGGAGCGGACCGGGTCGTCCTGAAGCTGGTCGATTACAACGTGGGCCTTGCCCGGGGGCTGAGCCGGCTCTATCCGGATGCGGCCTTCGTGGGGCTCTTGCGGCATCCGGTCCCGGTCTGCGAGGGCCAGACGGCCCGCGGCGTGACCCTGGACAAGGCCATGGCGAGCTATCTCTATTTCGGGCGGGCCCTGATGGACCTGGAGGCGGCGGGTGCCCGGGTGCTGACCGTGCAGTTCGAGGATCTGGTCACCAGTCCCGAGGCGGTCGCGCGCAAGATCCTCGGCCATTGCGCCCTCGATCCGCAGGCGCTGACCGGGTTCATGCTGCAGGACAAGCGGCGCGTCACCGATACCGCCGGCACCGTGACCGGCATGACGAAGGAGACCATCCTCCTGCCGTTCTCCGAGATCGGCCAGCATCTACGCGCGGATGTCAACGCCGAAGCGGAGGCGAGGTTCGACAAGGGTGCGGCCCGTGCCGTCATCGATGCCTGCGGCGGGGTCATGGGCCATTTCGGCTATGCCGTCCCCGCCGAAGGACCGCGGACGTGACCGAAGCGCCGGAGCCGGAGGAGGCGCGCGCGCGCGGCGACAAGACGGTCGTAAGGAAAAGCGTCAGCGGGATGCTCTGGTCCTACGTGTCGTTCTTTGCGACGAAGATGCTGTCCCTGATCTCGCTGCTGATCCTCGCGCGGTTCCTGTCGCCGGCGGATTTCGGCGTCATGGCGCTGACCATCGCGGTGATCGGCTATTTCGAGATCGTGTCGCGCATCGGCCTCGGGTCCGCGCTGATCTCCGCGCGCGAGCAGGTCGCGGAGACCGCGAACGCGGTGTTCTTTTTCTCGATGCTGCTCTCGGGCCTCATGGCGCTGGCCCTCTGGCTGTCGTCCGAGGGGATCGCGGGCTTCATGAACGAGCCGCAGCTGGTCGACGTGCTCAACGTCATCGCGGTGACGGTGATCATCTCGGGCCTTCCCACCGTCAGCGACAGCCTGTTGCAAAAGGAGTTGCAGTTCAAGCGCAAGCTCGTGCCCGAGGTGATGCGCGGGCTGGTGAAGGGGCTCCTGTCGATCGCCCTCGCGTTGCTCGGGTTCGGCGTGTGGTCCCTGGTCTACGGCTATCTCGCCGGCACGGCGGTGTTCGCGGTCGTCTCGATCGCTATGCGACCGTGGCGCCCGACCGGTCTGCCGCGGCTTGACGTGACCAAGCGTGCGTTTCTGTTCGGGATCAACATGTTCACGGCCCAGCTGATCAACATGATCCCCCAGACGCTCGACAATATCCTGGTCGGCAAGATCCTCGGCACCTCGAGCCTCGGGATCTATGCACTGGCCTACCGGATCCCGGAGTTGTGCCTCAAGACCTTCACCGCAGTCGCCATGCGGGTCGTGCATCCGATCATGGCGGAAATCCAGACGGAACCCGAGCAGCTGCGCCGGTATTATTACGGCTATATGCGGTATTTCGCGCTGATGACCCTGCCCTGCGGCGCGGTGCTCGCGACGCTCAGCGATCCGTTGGTGCGCGTCCTTTACTCGCCGGACTGGTACGGCATGATCACGCCGATGATGTATCTCTCGATCGCCTTCGCGATCTGGACCCTGCGTCTGTTGCCCGGCTCGATCTACAAGGCGATCAACCGCACCGACCTGATGCTGCGGGTCTCGATCTACAACCTGCCGATCTTCGTGCTCGGTCTGTGGCTGTCGGTGCCCTATGGCATCGACATGGTCTCGCGTGCGCAGGTCGCCATCGCCATCGCCTCCATGTTTCCGGGCTATGCGATCCTGAGGTCGGTGATCGGGGTCACCTTGCCCGAGACCTTCGAGGCGCTGCTCCCGGGGGTGACCTGTGCGGTGGCGGTGGCAACTGCGTCCATCGCGGCGCAGATGGGGGTGCATGGGGGGGCGCTGATCGAACTGCTGGCAGGGCTGGCGGCGGCGGGTCTCGCGTATCTCGTGTCTGCGCGGCTGATGGCGCCGGAGGTCTACAAGGAACTGCTGCGGATGCGCCCAAAGCGGCTGGCACGCAAACGCGCCTGATAGGGCCCACCTTTCGGTATGCACCTTGCCCGCGGCCTGCCCGGCGGGCGATATGCCGGCCTGCATCGGGGGCGCGTCACGTATGAAGAAGCCAAGCCATGTCTGCAATGCATGCGGGGCGGTCCATGCCAAATGGGCCGGGCGCTGCGACGCCTGCGGCGCATGGAATTCCATAGTCGAGGACGCGGGGCTCGCCGCAGGGCCCGTGGGCAAGACGCTGGGCCGGGCGCGGGGGCGCACGATCGACCTGAGCGATCTCGCGACTACGGACCAGGTGCTGCCGCGGGCGGCGAGCGGGATCGCGGAACTCGACCGGGTGCTTGGAGGCGGACTGGTGGCGGCCTCGGCCATTCTGGTGGGGGGCGATCCGGGGATCGGGAAATCGACGCTGCTGCTCCAGGCGGCGGCGGCCTATGCGCGCGGAGGTGCCGGGGTCATCTACGTCTCGGGTGAGGAGGCGGCGGCACAGATCCGGATGCGCGCGGCGCGGCTTGGGCTTGGCGACGCGCCGCTGCGGCTGGCGGCGGAAACCAACCTGCGCGACATCCTGACCACACTGGAGGCGGAGCGGCCCGCGCTCGCGGTGATCGATTCGATCCAGACCATGTGGGTCGACCATGTCGAGAGCGCGCCGGGGTCGGTGAGCCAGGTGCGCGCGGCGGCGCATGAGCTGGTGACCTTCGCCAAGCGGCGCGGGGTGTCGGTGATCCTGGTGGGCCACGTCACGAAGGAGGGCCAGATCGCAGGGCCGCGGGTGGTCGAGCACATGGTCGACACGGTGCTCTATTTCGAGGGCGAGCGGGGGCATCAGTTCCGCATCCTGCGTGCGGTCAAGAACCGCTTCGGGCCCGCCGACGAGATCGGCGTGTTCGAGATGACCGGGGCGGGGCTCGCGGAGGTGTCGAACCCCTCGGCGCTTTTTTTGTCCGAGCGCGAGGGAGCGGTCACGGGTTCGGCGGTGTTCGCGGGCGTGGAGGGCACGCGGCCCCTGCTGGTGGAGGTGCAGGCGCTGGTGGCACCCTCGCCGCTCGCGACCCCGCGCCGGTCGGTGCTGGGCTGGGACGCGGGCCGGCTCGCGATGATCCTCGCGGTGCTCGAGGCGCGCTGCGGGGTGGGGTTCGCGGGGCTCGACGTCTATCTCAACATCGCGGGGGGCTTGCGCATCACCGAACCCGCCGCGGATCTCGCGGTGGCGGCAGCCCTGATGTCGGCGCGCCAGGACGTGGCGCTGGCGGCGGATGCGGTGATGTTCGGCGAGATCTCGCTTTCGGGGGCGCTGCGCCCCATCGCGCAGGCGGATGCGCGGCTGCGCGAGGCGGCGAAACTCGGGTTTGCGGCTGCCTATGCGCCCGCGGGAATGAAGACGCTGGGGGCGGCACCGCTGGATATTCGGCCTGTTGCGGATTTGGCAACATTCATAGAGAACACCTTCGGCGACATCGGAGCATAGGGCTGAGCGCGCATGGACGGTTTCAACATCCTCGACGGCGCGGCGCTCGCCCTCGTCGCGGTCTCGGGCGTGCTGGCCTATGCCCGTGGGCTGGTGCGCGAGACACTGTCCATCCTGGGCTGGATCGTAGCGGCCGTGGTGGGTTTTGCCATGGCCCCGGCCGTCGCTCCGCTTATGGGGGAGATCCCGCTCGTGGGCGAGGTGCTGGGACCAAGCTGCGAGTTGAGCATCCTAGCGGGGTTCGTCGTGGTCTTCGCCATCGCCCTGATCATCGTCTCGGTCTTCACGCCGCTTCTGTCGGGTCTGGTGCAGAATTCAGCCGTGGGGCCGGTGGACCAGGGCCTCGGGCTCGTCTTCGGCGTGGCGCGCGGCGCACTCCTCATCGCCATTGCCCTCGTGGTCTATGACCGCGTGCTCGGCGGCGCGGGCGGCGTGGAGATGGTGGATGCCTCGCGCACGCGAGCCCTTTTCGCCGGGCTCGAGACGCAGATCGCGGCTCTTTTGCCCGATGACGCCCCGCAATGGATCGTCGGACGCTATGAGCGGCTGATCGCGAGCTGCGTGGCGCAGACCCCGGCCTGAGCCCGGTCGCCCCCGGGTGTCACAAATCCTCGCGATCCCCGCCCCGGGCCGTGACAACGGGCGGAGCGGACCCTATAGAGACGCCAGAGTTCCCAGACCGTGACGGTGATCCCCATCCTCCCCCGGCATCCCTTCGACCGAGACGATCCCGACGCGGACAAACTGCGCGAGGAATGCGGCATATTTGGTGTCGGCGGCGTCCAGGACGCGGCGAATTTCGTGGCGCTGGGCCTGCATGCACTCCAGCACCGGGGACAGGAGGCGGGGGGCATCGTGTCCTACGCGCCCGAGCCGGGCTTCAGCCAGGTGCGCCGGTTCGGCTATGTGCGCGACAACTTCACCAAGGCGAGCCTGATGGAGACCCTGCCCGGGCAGCTTGCCATCGGGCATGTGCGGTATTCCACCGCCGGGTCCAAGGGGATGACGGCGATCCGCGACGTGCAGCCCCTGTTCGCGGAGTTCCAGATGGGCGGAGCCGCCATCGCCCACAATGGGAATCTCACCAATGCGCTGGCGCTGCGCGAGGAGCTGATCGGACGTGGTTCGATCTTCCAGTCGGGCTCGGACACCGAATGCATCATCCACCTGATGGCGCGCTCGATCCAGAAGACCATCCCAGAACGGATGAAGGACGCGCTGCGCCGGGTGGAGGGCGCGTTCTCCATCGTTGCCATGACGCGCACCAAGCTGATCGGGGTGCGCGATGCACTCGGCGTGCGCCCCCTGATGCTGGGCCGGGTAGGCGACGGCTGGGTGCTGAGTTCGGAGACCTGCGCGCTCGACATCATCGGGGCGGAGTTTGAGCGCGAGGTCGAACCCGGAGAGATGGTCATCTGCGAGCACGGCAAGGTACAGAGCTTCTTTCCGTTCCACCGGGTGAAGTCGCGCTTTTGCATCTTCGAGAACGTGTATTTCAGCCGTCCCGACAGCGTGATCGGCGGCCGATCCGTCTACGAGACGCGCCGCCAGATCGGGATGGAGCTTGCCAAGGAGGCCCCGGTCGAGGCCGATCTGGTCTGCCCAGTGCCGGACAGCGGCACGCCGGCCGCCATCGGATACAGCCAGCAGTCGGGCATCCCCTATGCTATGGGGATCATCCGCAACCAATACATGGGCCGCACCTTCATTGAGCCCACGGAACAGATCCGCAACATGGGCGTGCGGCTCAAGCTGAACGTCAACCGGGCGGTGATCGAAGGCAAGCGCATCGTGCTGGTGGACGACAGCGTCGTGCGCGGCACGACCAGCCTCAAGATCCGCGAGATGGTGATGGATGCAGGGGCCGCGGAGGTGCATTTCCGAATCGCGAGCCCGCCGACCATGTGGCCGTGTTTCTACGGCGTGGACACGCCGGAGCGCGACAAGCTGATCGCGGCGAACATGACCGAGGAGGAGATCCGCCGGTTCATCGGCGTCGACAGCCTCAAGTTCGTCTCGCTCGATGGTCTCTACCGGGCATGTGGCGTCGGGGAAGGACGAAACGCGGCCGAGCCGCAGTTCTGCGACGCCTGTTTTTCCGGCGACTATCCCGTCCGGCCGTCCGATATGGAAGAGCGCGGGTTCCGGACCCGGGACGTGGCGTGACCGGAACACCGCAGACCGTGGCCCTCGTCACGGGGGCCAGCCGGGGGTTCGGCTACGCCGTGGCGGAAGCCCTCGGCGCCTCGGGCGTGCAAATCATCGCCATGGCGCGCACCGTGGGCGGCCTCGAGGAACTCGCGGACGCGATCGAAGCTGCGGGCGGGCCGGTACCGACGCTGGCACCCTTGTCGATCACCGACGACGGGGGCCTGCAACGGCTTTGCCTCGCCATCCACGAACGGTGGGGCAGGCTCGATCTGGTGGTTCATGCCGCAGCCCATGCCGCGCCTCTGTCGCCAGCACATCAGACCTCCTCCAAGGATTTCACCGCATCGGTCGAGGTCAATCTGGTCGCCACGCAGCGCCTGCTGACCATGGTCGAGCCCTTGCTCGCGGCTGCCCCCTCGGGTCGGTTCGTTCATGTTACGGATGCGCGGGCGGGACAGGCGTTCTGGGGCAGCTATGGCGCGACCAAGGCCGCCGCGGATGCGCTCATTCGGTCCTGGGCGGCCGAGACGGCGCGGGTCGGACCGAAGGTGACGCTGTTCCAGCCGGCCCCGATGCCGACCGCGCTACGGGCGCGGTTCTATCCGGCCGAGACCACGACGGATCTGGCACCTTGCGCCACCGAGGCGCGCCGCTTGCTTGCATCGCTCGGCATTTGACAGATAAACTTGACCAAAGCCTAAACCGGCGCAGGTGCTGGACCGAAACGGACTGAAGGAGGCTGCGGTGACGGCAAACCAGGACGATGTCTACGATCTGTTCGTCATCGGCGGCGGGATCAATGGCTGCGGCATTGCGCGGGATGCGGCTGGCCGGGGCCTGAGGGTCTGTCTCGCGGAAAAGGCTGATCTCGCGCAGGCGACCTCGTCCGCGTCGACCAAACTCTTTCACGGCGGGTTGCGGTATCTCGAGTACTACGAATTCCGGTTGGTGCGCGAGGCGCTGATCGAACGCGAGACGTTGCTCGTGGCGATGCCCCATATCGCCTGGCCGCTGCGGTTCGTGCTGCCCCACCATGATGGTCTGCGGCCGGCATGGCTCCTGCGGCTCGGCCTGTTCATCTATGACAATCTCGGCGGCCGAAAGATCCTGCCGCCGACGCGGAGCCTCGATCTGACCCGGGACGAGGCCGGAAAGCCGTTGCAGGACCGGTTCACCAAGGGCTTCGAGTACTCCGACTGCTGGGTCGAGGACAGCCGGCTGGTGGTCCTGAACGCCCGCGACGCCGAGGCCAAGGGGGCCACGATCCTGACCCGGACCAGCGTCACGGCCGCGGACCGCGGGACCGACGAGTGGCGCGTGACGCTCAGCGGGCCTGAGGGCACGCGCATCGTTCGGGCGAAGGCGCTGGTGAACGCCGGCGGGCCCTGGGTGAGCGACATCATAACCGGCGTGCTTCGGATCAATTCCAGCGAAAAGGTGCGCCTGGTCCGTGGCAGCCACATTGTGACGAAACGGCTGTTCGACCACGACCGCTGTTACATCTTTCAGGGCGGCGACGGCCGGATCATCTTCGCAATCCCCTACGAGACGGATTTCACTCTGATCGGGACCACCGACCGCGACCATACGGGACCCGCCGAGGCGGCGGTCTGCACGCCGGAGGAAAGCGATTACCTGCGCGCCGCGGCCGGAGAGTACTTCCGCGAACAGATTGCCGCGGAGGACGTGGTCTGGACCTATGCGGGCGTGCGGCCTCTGTATGACGACGGGGCCAAGTCCGCCACCGCCGCGACGCGGGACTATGTGCTTTCCCTCGACACTGAGGGCCCGAAGCTGCTGAGCGTCTTCGGCGGCAAGATCACCACCTATCGGCGGCTTGCGGAGGCGGCGCTCGCCAAGCTCGACCTGCCGGGCGCCCGTGCGCCCTGGACGGCGCGCGCCCCCCTGCCCGGCGGCGATTTCGGCCACGACGAGGTCGGGCGCCTCGTCGGCGCGCTGATGACGGCCTATCCGTTTCTCAACCATGCCTGGGCGCTGCGTCTGATCCGAGGCTATGGCACGCAGGCCCGCGACATCCTCGGATCCGCGCGCCGGGCAGCGGATCTGGGCACGCGGTTCGGGCACAACCTCAGCGAAGCGGAGGTTGTCTGGTTGATGGACCAGGAATGGGCCCGCTCGGCGGAGGATGTAGTATGGCGCCGGACCAAGCTTGGCCTACGCATGACCGCGACCGAGATCGCCACCCTCGATGCCTGGATGCAGACGCGGCTCTCCGAGCAACCCTCGCCGGCCCAGGCCGCGGAATGATCGGCCGGCTAAACCACGTGGCGATCGCGGTGCCGGACCTCGCGGCGGCGGCGGCACAGTACCGCGACATGCTGGGGGCCTCCGTGCGACCGCCGCAGGACGAACCCGCCCATGGCGTGACCGTGGTCTTCATCGATCTGCCGAACACCAAGATCGAATTGCTGGCCCCGCTCGGGGACGGCTCGCCGATATCGGCCTTTCTCGCCAAGGCCCCGTCGGGCGGGATCCATCACATCTGCTATGAGGTCGACGACATTCTTGCGGCACGCGACAGTCTGCGCGCGGCGGGTGCACGGGTTCTCGGCGACGGCGAGCCGAAGATCGGAGCCCACGGCAAGCCGGTGCTTTTCCTCCACCCCAAGGATTTCACCGGCACGCTGGTGGAGCTGGAGCAGGCGTGAGCATCGCGTCCGCCATCGTGGTCTTTGCGGTCATCTGGTTCCTGACACTGTTCGTCGTGCTGCCCATCGGCCTGCGCACCCAAGGCGATGACGGCGACGTCGTTCCCGGAACGCCGGCCTCCGCGCCGTCCGATCCGCAGATGCGGCGCAAGTTCGTCATCGTGACCGCAGTGGCCGTGTTGATCTGGGCCCCGGTCTGCGCCTTCATCCTCTGGGGCGGAGTGAGCGTGCGGGATATCGACATCTGGGGTCGGATGTAGCGGTGAGCCTCGCGCCCTGCGACATCTTATTTCGTCGACGGTCGGGAAAAGCGTGCTATCTTTCGCTTACCATCAACTCAAGGAGGCATTACGCATGAAGGCTCTTTCCGCCCTGTTCTCCGCCCTCGTCGTGGTGGGCTTCGCCGGCGCAGCCGCTGCCCAATGCGCAGGATACACGAAGGCCGACCAGACGGCCCAGGCCCCGGTCATCGTCGTCGATCCGGCAACCACCGGATCCTGATCCGCGTATCTTACCGCTTGCGGAACGGCGCGGGCGACCGCGCCGTTTTCGTTTTGACCGACCGGGCGTTGACAGGCGCGCAACCCTGATGAAAAAGGGCAGCGCCGTTGGCCCGGCCCGGGGCAGTTCCCCGCCCCGCAGTGCCGCGGCAAGGGGCCTTGCATGCGAATTCTGATCACGAACGACGACGGCATCAGCGCGCCGGGGCTGGTCGTCGCCGAAGCCATCGGCAGGGCGCTCGCCGGACCGGATGGCGAGGTCTGGGTGGTGGCACCCGCCTTCGAGCAGTCGGGCGTCGGGCATTGCGTATCCTATGTCCGGCCGATGCGGGTGGAGCGTCTCGATGCGCGCCGCTTCGCGGTCGAAGGATCGCCGGCGGATTGCGTGCTTGCAGCCCTAGGCGACATCCTCGCCGATGCGCCGCCTGACCTCATCCTGTCTGGCGTGAACCGCGGCCACAACGTCGCCGAGGATACGCTTTATTCGGGCACCATCGGCGGTGCGATGGAGGGCGCGCTGCACGGGTTCAGGTCCATCGCGATGTCGCAGTACTACGGACCCGACACCGGGACCGACGATCCTTTTGAGGCGGCTCGCGAACACGGCCCCGGCGTCTGCCGGCGTCTGCTGGAGAGCGGGGCCTGGTCGACGCCGCCCTACGGGGTCTTCTACAATGTCAATTTTCCGGCGCGGCCCGCGCGCGAGGTGCTCGGCGTCAAGGCCACGGTGCAGGGTGCGCGGAGCGGTCCGACCTTCGGCGTCTCCGCCCAGACGGCCCCGAACGGGCGCAAGTTCCTGTGGCTGACACACGGGCACGGCAACGCGGACACCGCACCCGGCTCGGACGCGCGCGAATGTCATGACGGGCACGTGACGGTGACGCCCCTGCGCGCGGACCTGACGGCGCACGACCTCGTGGCCCCCCTCGCAGAGGCGCTCGGCTGAGCGCCATGACCCCGGCAGAGCGACAGATGCAATTCGTCTATTCGCTCCGCTCCCACGGCGTGACGAACCCCGACGTTCTGATGGCCATGGAGGCCACCCCGCGCGAGGAATTCCTCGAAGGCATCTTTCGCGAGCGCTCGCAGGACGACACGCCCCTGCCCATCGCCTGCGGCCAGACCATCAGCCAGCCGAGCGTCGTGGGGTTGATGACCCAGGCGCTCGAAGTGACGCGACGCTGCAAGGTGCTCGAGATCGGCACCGGGTCGGGCTATCAGGCGGCGATCCTCGCGCGGCTCGCGCGTAGGGTCTATACCGTCGAGCGGCACCGCACGCTCGCGCGGGGTGCCCGGGCGGCCTTCGAGCGGCTCGGCCTCGGCACGATCACGGTGTTCCTCGCCGATGGAACGCTCGGCCTGCCCGAACAGGCTCCGTTCGACCGGATCCTGCTGACCGCTGCCGCGGAGGATCCGCCGAAGCCGCTGCTCGACCAGTTGCGGGTCGGCGGCATCATGGTGTTGCCCGTCGGCCAGAGCCATGCCGTCCAGACCCTGATCAAGGTGATCCGGACCGACACGGGCCTCGACTACACCGATCTGGGCCCCGTGCGATTTGTCCCGCTGATCGAAGGCGTGGCAGAGGATGTGTTGGACTAGGCGCGCAAGACCAGATATGGTTTTCCCATGATCGATCGACCCACCCATACCCGCCTTGTTCGCCTGCTGCTCGCCGGCACATGCTGTGTCGTTCTCGCGGCCTGCGCCAACGGACCCACCGGCGGCGTCTCTCCCAGCGCCGTCGCCAACGCGAGCCCGGACGAGCGCGGCGTGATTACCTATGCCACCTATCAGGTGGCCGTGGCGCGGGACGGCGACACGATCGCGACACTTGCCCCGCGCGTGGGCACCACGCCCGGCGAATTGTCCCAACGGAACGGATTGCCCGAGACCTATGCGCTGCGCGCCGGCGAGGTGGTGGTGCTGCCCGACAGCGCGCCGCGCCTCGCGTCGGGTCAGACTGGCAACTGGAGCCCCGATCTCGCCGCGGCGGCCATCGATGGTGCGCCCGTGACCACCAGCGCCCTCGGCTCCACCGTGCCGGCCACGGGCGGGTCGGTCGCTAACGCGGCTCCCCCCCGCGACAACCCATTCCAGAACGGCCAGACCGAACCTCTGATCGATCCGATCCGGCACCGGGTCGAGGCCGGCGAGACCGTCTATTCCATCGCGCGGCTCTACGGCGTGTCCGCGACGGCACTCGCATCCTGGAACGGGCTGGGGCCGGACCTTGCACTGCGCGAGAACCAGGAACTGCTGATCCCCATCGTCAGCGGGGCCAACCAGATCTCGAGCGTGGTGGACACCGCACCCGGTCAGGGCACCGCCGTCACCGCGCCGCCCATTGCCGCCGAACCCCTGCCCGAGAACATGGCGCCCGGCGAGGCCCCCGAGAGCCCTGGCCTGTCGCAGTTCCGCACCCCGCCGGGCGGGCGCCTCAGCCCGCCGGTCTCCGGGCCGGTCGTCAAGGCCTACAACCCCGGCGGCGGCGCGAACCGCAGCGAGGGCATCGGCTTCGGCGTCCCGGCCGGCACATCGGTCAAGGCCGCGGGCGACGGCGAGGTGGCCCTCGTCTCCGATTCGCTCGGCGGGCTCGGCACGATCGTGCTGGTGCGCCATGCCGACGACCTGATGACGGTCTACGGGCGCGTCACGGACGTGAACGTCGCCCGCGGCCAGCGTATCAGCGCCGGCCAGAGCATCGGGGTCGTGGCCCCCGGCGATCCGGCGGAGTTGCACTTCGAGGTGCGGCGCGGGACCGACAGCGTCGACCCGAACCCCTATATTGGCGGATAGGCCTCGCCGGGCGTCTTGCCGGAGGTGCGCTTGATCTCGCGGTGCCACTCGCGCCAGATCGCCACGAGCAACGCCATCAAAACCGGCCCGATGAACAGGCCGACGAAGCCCATCGTCTTGACGCCGCGGATCAGCCCGAAGAACGTCGGTAGGAACGGCAGCTTGATCGGCCCGCCCACCAGGGACGGCCGCACGGTCTTGTCGACGATGAACAATTCCAGCGCGCCCCAGGCGAACAGGGCAATCGCGGCACCGGTGCTGCCGCTCGC
>JBBQYB010000030.1:0-26321 GCA_038209095.1 Rhodobacterales bacterium | reverse complement strand
CCAGAGCGAGCCCGTGGGCCTGCATGGTCTCGACCTCGGTCCGACGGCAGAACGTGCGGCAATCGCTGAGTTCGCGGACGAAGGTTCCGTTCACCATGTCGAGGCGCATGGACTGCCTGCCAATGGCGCGATCGGCAAAATTGATTGCGAAGTCGATGCTGAGAACATTCGCAGGGGCGAGTTCGACGCTGGCACCGTCCTTGCAGACGCGGACGGGCTTCAGAACACGGATCGCCCGCTGCACGCCGGGAAGACTGCGCAGGCCGGCGGTCAGGATCTTCTGGACAAAACGCCGGGCGCTGCCGTCCATGATCGGCACTTCGGGTCCGTCGATGTCGATGATGACATTCCATACGCCCGTGCCCGCAAGCGCCGCCATGACATGCTCCACGGTCGAGACACTGACGCCCGAGGCATTGGTCAGGCGGGTGTTCAGGCGCGTGTCGCTGACGAGATCGTACCGGGCCGGGATCACGTTATCCCGGTCGGTCACATCGGCACGACGGAACCGGATGCCACCGGCGGCGGAGGGCCGCATGAGCATCCGAACGGGACGACCGCTGTGCAGACCGGTCCCGACGAAGGCGATTTCCTGTTTCAACGTGGTCAGCATGTGACCCTCGATCCTTGATTTCCCGCGTGCTCATTGAGGCCGAGCGCGGCTTCTGCTCTGCGCAAGACCATAGAGGCCGGCGTCGACTCGAACAAATCAAGCTTTATGACGGATTGTGACATGGCCGACGTGCGGTTCGCATGTCGGCGACCGATTGAATATCTTAATATTTATCTGCGACTTGAGCAGGAAAAATGGCGTCCGGATCGCCGGACGCCCCGTGGCCTTGCGAGGCCGTCTGGTTCAGTTGGCCTGCCGTCTGAGGAAGGCTGGGATGTCGGCGCGCTCGCGCTCGGTATTTTCCGTGTCCGCATCCGGGCTGCGCGGGCTCGCCTGAGGCTCCCCGGCACGCGGACGCAGGGGGGACTCCTCGCGGCCGATCTGACCGGTCATACGGTGAATGAGGCTGTTGATCGTCGAGCGGCTGCCACGATCCCCGATCCGCGGCTCTCCGACGGGTTGCATCATCGACGCCTGCTTCGGGACGTTCTGCACCGCGTCCTGCAAGCGCTTCAGGGCCTCGGGCGAGGGCTCTCCGGGCCGACGGCCGTGGCCCGTCTCGATGCGGGGCTGCGAATAGGCGGTGCGGTCCACCACGGCAGGGCGGGGCGGCTCGGCAACGGCAGGTTCGGCAAACAACTCCGCGCGCTCGACGTCCTCGACCTCGGCCACGCGGTGATCGGCGAAATGCGCGGCTGCCGCAGCTGGCGCGCGTTCGGCCGGGACAGCCAGGCGGGCGGCGGCGGGTGCAGCAACCGGCTCGAAGACGGTCCGCCGGGGTGTGCCCGCCGCGGCCTTGGCCACGGCATCGATGCCCGTTGCGACGACGCTGACGCGCATTACGCCCGCCATTTCCGGATCGAGCGTGGAGCCCACCATGATGTTCGCATCGGGATCCACTTCGGCCCGGATCCGATTGGCGGCCTCGTCGAGCTCAAACAGAGTGAGGTCGGGACCCGCCGTGATGTTGATGAGCACCCCCTTGGCTCCCTTGAGGCTGATCTCGTCGAGCAGCGGATTGGCGATGGCCTTTTCCGCGGCCTGGACGGCGCGGTCCTCGCCGGAGGCCTCGCCCGTTCCCATCATGGCCTTGCCCATCTCGCTCATCACGGAGCGCACGTCCGCGAAGTCGAGGTTGATGATGCCCGGACGCACCATGAGGTCGGTGACACCCTTGACGCCCTGGTAGAGCACGTCGTCGGCGAGGGAGAAGGCCTCCGTGAAGGTGGTCTTCTCGTTGGCCAGCCGGAACAGGTTCTGGTTGGGGATGATGATCAGCGTGTCGACGTGTTCCTGCAATTCTTCCACGCCGCTCTCGGCCTGGCGCATCCGCCGCCCGCCTTCGAACTGGAAGGGCTTGGTCACCACGCCGACGGTCAGCACGCCCATTTCGCGCGCGGCCTTGGCGATGATCGGTGCCGCACCGGTTCCGGTGCCGCCACCCATGCCCGCCGTGATGAAGCACATGTGACAGCCTGCCAGTCGCTCGACGATGTCCTCGATGCTCTCCTCGGCAGCTGCGGCGCCGACCTCCGGCCGGGCGCCTGCGCCGAGACCTTCGGTGACGCGTGCGCCGAGCTGGAGCTTGTTGGTCGCCCGGCTCTGCTGGAGCGCCTGCGCATCGGTGTTGGCGACGACGAATTCGCATCCGTCGAGCGCCTTGTCGATCATGTTGTTCACGGCATTCCCGCCCGCTCCGCCGACCCCGATCACCGTGATGCGGGGGCTGAGGTCGTGCGTCACCGGGATACTAAGTTTCAAGGTCATCGTTTCATCCGCCTGTCTAGGTTGCCCCTGCCTCGGTTACCGCCCCATTCGGTGCGGCTATTCCTGCTCTTCGACCCTCAAGGTATCGAATAACAGTGCTACGGTCACGCATTATCGGGCGCACAACCGCAATATCTTGTGGACGATCGCAACGTAAGCATGTATGTGCCAGATCCCCCACGATTTACCAATTCTCCCTGAACCACCGCATCGCCCGGGAGACCCGGCGTGCGCCGTGCCGGTCCGCGGGCATCTCGAAATCCCAGCATTCGTCCTGGGGATGCGAGACGTGGAGCGCGAGCCCGACCGCGGTCGAGAACGCCGATCCGGTCGCCGATTGCGGCAGGCCCTGTACGCGGATCGGTTTGCCGACCCGGCATTGCCGGCCGAGGATGTGCCCGGCCACGAGTTCCAGGCCCGGGATCTGCGCACTGCCGCCCGTCAGCACGATGCGCTGGGAGGGCAGGTATTCGAACCCCGAGGCGTCCAGACGCGCGCGGGCCTCCTCCAGGATCTCCTCGACCCGCGGGCGCATCACGCCGATCAGTTCGGACCGCGAGATCTGGCGACGGTCGTGGTCACGTTCGCCGAGGATGGACGGCAGTTCGATCATCTCCCGATCGTCGAGACCCGTGGCCACGAGCCCGCCATGCATGGTCTTGAGCCGCTCCGCGTCCTGCATGGAGACCTGCAGACCCTGACAGATGTCGGACGTGATGTGGACGCCGCCCATGCGCACCGTGTCCGCATAAATCATCTGACGTCGCACGAAGACCGAGACCCCGGTCACCCCGCCGCCGATGTCGATGCAGGCGGCTCCAAGTTCCTGCTCGTCCTCTACCAGGCTGGAGAGACCGGAGGCATAGGGCGAGACAACCACGCCGGCGAGTTCGAGATCGCAGCGCCGGATGCAGTGAAACACGTTGCGCAGCGGCGCCCCCGCGATGGTCAGCAGGTGCATGTCGACCTCGAGGATCTTGCCGATCTGGCCGCGGGGGTCTGTCAGTCCCGAACGGTTGTCGAGACAGAAGTTGACGGGCAGCGCATGCAGCGCCTCGCGGTCCTGTCCGTAATCGGGGATGTCGCACGCCGCCAGGACATGCCCGATGTCGCGTTCGGCCACCGAGCCGTTCAGCACCTCGGTCTCCCCGGTGACGCCGTAGGACCGGGGGCGTCCGCCCGCAAAGCTCACGATCACATGATCGACGCGCAGCGAGGCCATCTTCTGGGCCGACTGGATCGCGGTTCGCAAGGCGCGTTCGCATTCGTCCATGGCGGCAATCTCGCCGAAGGCCACGCCGCGCGAGCGCGTATTCGCCGCTCCGATGACGCGGAAGGCCCCTTGCGTCAGCGTCGGGCGACCGGTCGTCGTGTCGTCGGCGTCCTCGGGCACGAACTGGAGCACAAGGCACGACACTTTCGATGTGCCGATGTCGAGCACCGCGATGACGCCGCGCTTGAGCGCAGCCTCGCGCCGGGCCCGCATCGCGCGCTGCACCTCGTAAAGCGGTCGCCTCATGCGTCTTCTCCCTTCATCAGATCCCTGAGCCGGATCAATTCAGCCTGGGCATGCTCGCTGAGGCGCAGCATCGGACGCGCGGGGTCGCGCATGTCGACGATGCTCAGGTCGCGGTCGAACAGCTCTTCGGCCATCTCGATCGCAATGACCCGCTTCATCGCCGCCAGCGGCTCGGCCTCGGGCAGCAGGACCGCCTGGTCCCGGTCGAGCACGACGTCCCAGCGCCGCTCGCCCTGCCGCACGAGACCCCGAATGCGGGACGCGATGGGGCCGGCGGCATCGAGGATCGCGAGTGCCTCTGGAATGTGGGCATCCGCACCGGCTCCCACGACCAGCGGCAGATCCGGCCGGCGCAGGCGGCTGTCCACCTCGGCCACCCGCACGCCGTTGTGATCGAGGAGGAGCACTCCACCCTCACCGCGCCAGACGACCACGGGAATCCGCTCGATCGCGCGGATCTCGAGCACGCCGTCCGGCAGGGCACGGACCCGTGCGCGCTCCACCGCGGCGAGGGCCTCGACCCGGTCGCGCACGGCTACGACGCTCACTTCGAGCGAATTGACCGGCGGCCGCACGAAGGACGCCTCGCGGATCTGTTCCGCGAGATCCGCGCTGACGTCGGGAACGGCGATCTCGGTAATCAGGAACTGCGGACGGTCGACGATGGCGTCGCGCAGATCGCTGACGGCCTGGACCGTGCGCGCCCGCAGATCGAGTTCCGTGGCCAGTGTCCAGCTTGCCAGTACCCCTGCGAGCATGGGTACACCGAAATTGACGAACCGTCGAAAGGCTGGGCGCAGCCAGAGCCGCGTGAGGCGATACCGGATCCTCGAAGGTGCCGGATCCCGGCGCGGCGCGATGGGGCGTCTCACCGAGAGCATGAGGCGTCCTCAACCATCCATCGCACGAGATCTCCGAAGGACAGACCGCAGAATGCCGCCTGCTCGGGCGCAAGCGACGTAGGTGTCATGCCAGGCTGCGTGTTGGTTTCGAGAAGAAACAGCCCCTCCAGACCGCGTGCGGGATCCCACCGGAAATCCGTGCGGCTCACCCCGCGGCAACCGAGCGCATTATGGGCGCGCAGCGCAAAGTCGAGGCAGGCCGCGGTCACCTCTGCGGGGAGGTCCGCCGGCACGACATGCCGCGAGCCGCCGGGCGAATATTTCGCGTGATAGTCGTACCAGCCCTCCGCGACGATATCCGTCACGGCCAATGCACGGTCGCCGAGCACCGTCGTGGTCAGTTCGCGGCCGGAGATGAATTCTTCCACAAGAACGATCTCGGGCAGGTCGTCGGAAAGTTGCGCTGGGCCATTCGCCCCCTCCTGCACGATATAGACCCCAACGGAGGAGCCCTCGTTGATCGGCTTGATGACGTAAGGTGGCGGCATCGGATGGCCGGCACCGACCGCCTCGCGGGACGTGACGAGGCCTCGGGCCACCGGAAGACCGTTCGCTGCAAAGACGCTCTTGGCACGCGCCTTGTCCATCGCGAGGGCGGAGGCCAGCACACCGGAATGGGTATAGGGAAGGGCGAGCCATTCGAGGATGCCCTGGACGCAACCGTCCTCGCCCCACCGGCCATGGAGGGCGTTGAACACAACGTCGGGCACCGCCTCGACGAGGTTCGCAACCAAATCCGTGTCGGCGTCGATCTCGACGACGTCGTATCCTTCAGCCCGCAGCGCGGATGCACAAGCAAGCCCTGACACGAGCGACACTTCGCGCTCGGCCGATCGGCCGCCTTTCAGCACCGCAACGCGGGCGCGTGTCCTGCTCGACATGCCCGCCTCATTTTCCGACCCATGGCCTTTTCGGCCTTGATGGGGGTCGCCTTAAACGGGTTCGGTCCGACCGACCCGCATGATTTCCCACTCTAGCGTTATTCCGCTCGACTCGAAAACCTTTTTTCGCACCAATTCTCCCAATTCCTCCAGGTCGGCAGCTTTTGCCCCCCCGGTGTTGATCAGAAAATTTGCGTGCATGGGCGACATCTGCGCTCCACCACAGGTTGCGCTCTTCATCCCCGCGTCCTCGATGAGTTTCCAGGCCTTCAACGCATGGGTATCGTCCGCCCGCCCGGTCGAGGAAAAGCCCGCCGGATTGCGAAAGGTAGACCCGGCGGAGCGGTCCCGCGTCGGCTGGGTCGCGTCCCGCTTGGCGATCTGTTCGGCCATACGGGCCTCTAGCACCGCAGGCGCGTCCTCGGGCCCCACTAGCGTGACCTCGGTAATGACCAGATCAGGCGGCAGCGTCGTGGACCGGTACGCGAACCCCATATCGGCAGGTGTGAGCGTCACAACCGCCCCCGCGCGGGTAACCCCTTGGGCGAATTTGAACACATCCGCCGTATAGGCTCCGTAACAACCGGCGTTCATGCGCGCGGCACCACCGATTGAGCCGGGGATGGTGCGCAGAAATGTCAGATCCACCCCCGCCTCCGCCGCGCGGCGCGCGACTTGGGCACCCAGCGCGGCGGCACCGGCGGTAACCTCCCCGCCCTTCACCCGGATGGCGTTGAACCCCCGCCCCAGCCGGATCACCACGCCCTCGATCCCGCCCTCCCGCACGATCAGATTGGAGCCCACCCCCATGGGAAACACCGGGATCTCCGGGGGCAGGGCACGCAGGAAAGCAGCGAGGTCCTCGACGTCCGCAGGCTGGAACAACCAATCCGCCGGACCGCCGACGCGCAGCCATGTGAGGTCCGCCATGATGCGGTTCGGGGTGAGGGCGCCGCGGGTGGGGGGGAGTGAGGCCGTCATCTTGCAAGGATATGATTTGGCTCGGGAAAAGTCATGCAGAACCTGTGCACGACGTTCATGCACAATTTAGCGGGTTGGGTGTCGTTTCAACTCCATGGTCCGGGGCGCTCCGCGCAGGCCCGGCCTCGTCTCCCAGGGCCGCATGGGGATGGCTGGGGTCTTCTGAGCCGATTACAGCGCGCATGACCAGGCAGGCGCTAAGTGACGTGTCGCGGGACAAATCCCGCAGGGATATAGGGCCGCCAGAATGCGATCCATACTACTTTCCAGAAAGTAAACAAAAACAAAATTACCCTTTTATAACAAATACTTGCCAGTTTGTCCACGCGTGGACAATCCGCGTTTTGGCCGTGCCGATCAGATAGATCCCGGACGCACTAAGCCTCCACCGTCTCCTTCGCGCCGTTCTTCTCACCGAGCCGCGCGGGCAAGGCGTTGGTCCAGGCGCTGATCGTGCCGGCCCCGAGGCAGACGAGCATGTCGCCGGGGCGGCACTCGGCCTTCACGAAGGCCGCAAGCCCGTCCTCGCCGCCGATGGGGAGTGCCCGGCGGTGGCCGTGGGCGATAAGGCCGCCCACGAGGGTGTCGCGGCTGACGCCCTCGATGGGGGCCTCGCCGGCCGAATAGACATCCGTGATTGCGACCACGTCGGCGTCATTGAAGCAGGCGCAGAACTGGGTGAAGAGATCGCGCAGGCGGGTGTAGCGGTGCGGCTGGTGCACGGCGATCACGCGGCCCTTGGTGGCCTGGCGCGCGGCGCGCAGGACGGCGGCGATCTCGACCGGGTGGTGGCCGTAGTCGTCGATGATGGTCACCCCATTCCAGTCGCCCACGCGGGTGAAGCGGCGGTTCACGCCCTCGAAGCCGGTAAGCGCCTGCCGGATCGCGTCCTTGGGGATGCCGAGATGGCGCGCCACAGCGATGGCCGCGAGCGCATTCGAGACGTTGTGATCGCCGGTCATGGGCAGCACGACGCCCTCGATCAGGGCCCCTTCGGCATTCAGCGCCACGTCGAACCGCGCCGAGCCGTTCTCGAAGGCGAGGTTGCGGGCCTGCACGTCCGCCTGCGGGTTGAAGCCGTATGTAGCAGTGCGCCGGTCGGTGATGCGCCCCACCAGCGCCTGCACCTCCGGGTGGTCGATGCAGCAGACTGCGAGGCCGTAGAAGGGGATGTTGGAGACGAAGGCGTCGAAGGCGGACTTGATGGCATTGAAATCCCCCCAGTGATCCAGATGCTCCGGATCGATGTTGGTGACGATGGCGATGGTGGCGGGCAGGCGGTTGAAGCTGCCGTCGCTCTCGTCGGCCTCGACGACCATCCAGTCGCCGGCGCCGATGCGGGCGTTCGAGCCGTAGGCGCGGATCACGCCGCCGTTGATCACCGTTGGGTCCATGCCGCCTCCGTCGAGGAGGCAGGCAACCATGGAGGTGGTGGTGGTCTTGCCGTGGGTGCCCGCGACGGCGATGTTGGATTTCAGCCGCATCAGCTCCGCGAGCATCTCGGCGCGACGCACCACGGGGAGGTTGCGCGCACGGGCCGCGTCGAGCTCGGGGTTGCCCGGCTTGATCGCGGTGGAGATCACGACGACGCTGGCCCCGTCGAGATTCCGGGCCTCCTGGCCGATGAAGATGCGCGCGCCTTTTTCCGCGAGGCGTTCGGTGATGGGCGAGGCCTTGGCGTCCGAGCCCTGGACCGAGAAGCCGTGGTTGAGCAGCACCTCAGCGATGCCCGACATGCCGATGCCGCCGATGCCCGTGAAATGGATCGCGCCGAGGTCGTGGGGAAGGCGGGTCTGTCCGTTCATGGACGGCGTCCTTTCTGGGCGAGGCGTTGCACGAGATCGGCAAGCTGGGTGGTGGCGTCGGGACGGCCCTGACGGTGGCTGGCGTAGGCCATGGCCTCGGCTCCTTCGGGGTCGGTGAGAATGGCCTCGATGTGCCGGGCGAGCCCCTCGGGCGTGAGGTCCGCCTCGCGGATCATGAAGGCCCCGCCCGCAGCGACGAGCCCCGCCGCATTGGCCGCCTGATGATCGTCGGTGGCGTGGGGGTAGGGCACGAGAATGGCGGGGCGGCCGATCACGGTGATGTCGGCGATGGAGCCCGCACCCGCGCGGCTGATCACGAGGGTCGCCTCCGCGAGGCGTTCGGGCACGTCGTCGAAGAAGCCGCGCAGTTCCGCCTCGACCTCGAGATCGGCATAGGCATCCTGGCCGCGCGCCATGTCCTCGGGGCGTGCCTGCTGGACGACGCGCAGCCGGGCGCGCAGGTCCTCGGGCAGGCAGGCGATGGCCTGGGGCACGACGCGCGCGAACATGCCGGCCCCTTGACTGCCGCCGATGACGAGCAGGGTCATGGCGTGGTCGCCGGGGGGGATGTAGATGGCATCCCCTTGGGCGAGCACGGCCTCGCGCACCGGATTGCCGAGGTGGTGGGCGCGTGCGCCTTCGGGAAGGGGCGTCGGCCAGACGCCGCAGGCTACGGCATCGACCCGGGTCGCGAAGACCCGGTTGACCCGGCCGAGCACGCCGTTCTGCTCGTGGATGAGGCGCGGGATTTTGAGCACGAGGGCCGCGATCATCGCGGGCAGGGCCGGATAGCCGCCGAAGCCCGCGACGCAGGCCGGACGGTCGCGCCGCAGCGAGAGGAGGCTTGAGACGGTGCCCCAGGCGATGGCGAAGGGGGCCGCAATCCGCGAAAGGAGCCCGCCCTGCGCGAGCGAGGCCGCGGCGGTGACCTGCCGCTCGACCGCGGGCGGGAAGCCGCCGGCATAGCGCGCACCCCGCGCGTCCGTGGCGAGCTTGACGCGCCAGCCGCGGACGAGCATCTCCTCGGCGAGGGCTTGGGCGGGGAACATGTGGCCGCCGGTGCCGCCGGCCGCGATGACGAGCAGGGGGCTGTCCACTCAGCGCGCTCCCAGGATTTCGTCGAGGTCGTGGCGTGGCCGCTGGCGGGTGAGGGCGAGGAGCACCCCCATGCCGAGGCACGCGGCGATCAGCGACGAGCCGCCATAGGAGATCAGCGGCAGCGTCATGCCCTTGGCGGGCAGGAGGCGTACAGCCACGCCTATGTTAATGAGTGACTGCATCCCGAGCAGCACCGCGAGCCCGGTGCCGGCGAGGCGGATGAAGGGATCGCGTTCGCGCACGAGGCGCAGGAGCGAGCGCACGACGATGGTCATGTAGAGCGCCATGATGACGACGCAGAGGAGGAGGCCGAATTCCTCCGCGGCGACGGCGATGATGAAATCGGTGTGGGCATCGGGCAGGATCCATTTGACGGTACCGTTTCCCGGACCCACACCGAGAAAGCCGCCCTCCTGGATGGCATTGGTCGCATAGCCGATCTGGGTGCGCGGGTCGATCTCGGACGACAAAAAGCCGTCGATGCGCCGGGCCACGTGCTCGGAGTTCTGGTAGGCGAACCATCCGGACGCCACGACCCCGCCACCGACGAGACCGAGGAGCAGAACGGGTGCGCCGGCAGCGAAATACATCAGGCTCCACGTGGCGATGATGAGCCCCGCCTGGCCGAAGTCGGGCTGGAGGGCGAGGATCATCGTCAGGGTGACGGCAGTCACGAAGGACATGGTTCTCCCGGGGGGGCCGCCGACGTCATGGCTCGCGGCCATGAGCCAGGCGGCGAAGATCGCGAAGGTGGGTTTGAGGAACTCGGAGGGCTGTACGGAGGCAAAGCCCAAGGAATACCAGCGCACCGCGCCCTTGCCGAAATCGGTGCCGAAGACGGGAAGCAGGGCCACGGCGACGAAGCTGCAGAAAAAGCCGATCACCGCAAGGCGGCGCAGGGTGTGCGTCGAGAGCATGGAGACGACGATCATGGCGGTGATGGCCACGACGCCGAAGATGGCCTGGCGGATAACGTAATGGAACGGGTCGAGGCCGTTGCGGACCGCGAGCGGCGGGGAGGCCGCGAGACCGAGCAGCATGCCTGCCAGCAGGAGGCCGAGGACGGCCGCGAGGGACCAGCGATCAATCGTCCGCCACCAATGGGGAATGATGGGCTCGCCCGGCCGCGCCGGAGCTGCGCCGAACACCATGTCGGTCATCGGGAACTGCCCTTTCCCATCAACGTACCTGTCCGGCCCGGGTTCATCCCTGATCCGGCGCAAACCATAGTCGCAACGCGATGCAAAGGCTAGAGTCTCCGTCGTGGGGCCTGCGCGCGGCCTTGCGCGGCCGGCGGGTGCGTGGCTTAGTCCGGTGCTGGTGCGTTGGGAGTCAGGGCTTGGGCAGGAAACCGGACTGGGCGGTCGCGAAGGTACGAGCGCGGCGCGAGGGTCCGGGGAGCGCGCTGTGGCTCTTCGGGATCCACGCGGTGCGTGATGCGCTGGCGAACCCGGCGCGGGTGCGGCACCGGCTGATCGTCACGCGCAATGCGGCGGACCGGCTCGCCGATGTCATCGCCGCCTCCGGGACGGTGCCCGAGATCGTCGATCCGCGGAAGTTCGAGGCGCCGCTCGATCCGCAGTCGGTGCATCAGGGGGCCGCCCTCGAGGTGGAGCCGCTGGACTGGGGGTCGGTGTCGGAGGTCTGTGCGCCTCGGGGCGAGGCACCGCTCGTCGTGCTGCTCGACCGTGTTACTGATCCGCACAACGTCGGGGCGATCCTGCGGTCGGCGGAGGTGTTCGGGGCGCGCGCCGTGATCGCGCCGGCGCGGCATTCGGCACCGGAGACCGGGGCGCTGGCGAAAACCGCGTCGGGCGCGCTGGAGCGGCAGCCTTATGTGAGGGCACCTAACCTCGCGAATGCCATGGGGGCGTTGAAGGACATGGGGTATGTGATCGTGGGGCTCGACGCGGAGGGGCCGATGGAGATCGATGCGGCCGTGGGCGATCTGGGGCCGTTGCCGCTGGCGCTGGCGCTTGGGGCAGAGGGGCCGGGGATGCGGGAGCTGACGCGCAAGCTGTGCGACCGGGTGGCACGCATCCCGGCGGTGCGGAGTTTCGGGTCGCTGAACGTGTCGAACGCCGCCGCCGTGGCGCTCAGTGCGGCGGCGCGGGTGAGGGGATCATGATACGCAAGCACGATGACCGCGAATTGCGGGCGATCTTCGGGCGGACGCGCACCATTGCGGTGGTGGGCGTGTCGAAGAACGAGATCCGGCCGTCGTTCTATGTTGCGCGCTATCTGAAGCTGAAGAGGTTCCGGGTGATCCCGGTCAATCCGGCCTATGTGGGCGAGACGCTGTTCGGGGAGCGGTGCTGGCCGAATCTGGCGGGCATTCCCACGGATGTCGGGCCAGTGCACATGGTGGACGTGTTCCGGCGCTCCGAGCAGGCCGGAGAGGTCGTGGACATGGCGCTCGACGTCTTGCGGGAGCGTGGGCTTGCTACGATCTGGATGCAGATCGGGGTCGTGGACGAGGCTGCGGCCGCGCGGGCGGAGGCGGCCGGTGTGACGGTGGTGATGGATCGCTGTCCGAAGATCGAGTATCAGCGTCTGCACGGCGAGTTGCGCATGGGCGGGTTCGCGACGGGCATGATCTCGTCGAAGCGGTGAGGGCCCCGGTCCGGCATGCTGTCAGAGGCGCGCGCCCCGGTCGAGGCGATCTAGGATGCCGGCAGCGGCCGTGAGGCTCTCGGTCTGCTTTTCGGGCGCAATGCGGTCCCAGGTGCGGTACATCTGGGCCATGCGCGGGTTGCCTGCGAGCGTGTCGCGGTTGCGCACCAAGAAGTCCCAGTAGAGCGGATTGAACGGACAGGCGCTGTCGCCGCCCCGCGCCTTCACGTCGTAGGGGCAACTGGTGCAGTAGTCGGACATCCGGTCGATGTAGGCACCGGAGGCCGCATAGGGTTTCGAGCCGACGATGCCGCCATCGGCAAACTGGCTCATGCCGATGACGTTCGGAGCCTCCACCCATTCGTAGGCATCGGCATAGACCGCGAGATACCATTCGTGGACCGCATGCGGATTGATGCCCGCAAGGAGCGCGAAGTTGCCGGTGACCATCAGGCGCTGGATGTGGTGGGCGTAGGCTTCCTCCAGGGTCTGGGTGATCGCCTCCTTCATGCAGGTCATGTCAGTGTCGGCGGTCCAGTAGAAATCCGGCAGCGCGCGGGAGGCGTGGAGGTGGTTGCGCGCGGTGTAATCCGGGCCGCAGTGGTCGTAGATGCCGCGCATGAATTCCCGCCAGCCGAGGATCTGGCGGATGAAGCCCTCGACGGCATTGAGGGGCGCGCGGCCGGCGCGGTACTCGGCCTCGGCGCGGTGGCAGAGATCGAGGGCGTCGAGAAGCCCCGCGTTGAGATAGAGCGATAGGATCGCGTGGTACAGGAAGCGCGCGCCGGTGAGCATGGCGTCCTGGTAGTCGCCGAACCGGGGCAGCGCGGTCTTCAGGAAATGCGCAGCCGAGGCTTCGGCCCCGGCGGCATCGGTGGCGAACCAGAATGGACGGAGCCGGCCGAAATGGTTCAGAAACCGCTTCTCCACCAGGTCGAGCACCTCCTCGGTGGTGGCATCGGGGTCGTGACGCAGAGGCTCGGGCAGGAACAGATCGGGTTTGGCGGATTTGCGATTGTCGTGATCGAAGTTCCACTGTCCGCCGGCGGGCTCCGAGCCGTCCATCAGGAGGCCGGTCTTGCGACGCATCTCGCGGTAAAAGAATTCCATGCGGAGTTGCTTGCGGCCCTCGGCCCAGACGGCGAAGTCCTCGGGGGATGCGATGAAGCGGTCGTCCGGGAGTGTCGTGAGGGTGAGGGGCAGGGCGTCGAGCGCCGCACGCAGGCGCCATTCGCCGCAGCGGGTGGTCAGGACCTCCGATGCTCCGGTATCGGCAGCGCGGCGCAATATCTCCTCGGGGATCGATCCGGTCGTGTCCGGCGCGTCGAGGCGGCCGTAGAGGACGCGCCAGCCGTCCGCCTCGAGCCGGCTCGCGAACTTGCGCATGCCGGAAAAGAGGAAGGCAATCTTCTTGACGTGGTGTTTGACGTAATTCGCTTCGGCCTCGACCTCGGCCATGACGATGACGTCACGGTCTTTGTCGGCCGCACGCAGGGCCGAAAGCGTGGGGGTGAGCTGGTCGCCAAGGATCAGGACGAGGCGCGGTTTCACCATAAGATGGGCTGGCGGTCCCAGGCGAAGAAGCCGCCAGTGTCGGCCGGGGTGAGGCCGTCGAGGACGTCGAGCAGATGGGCGGCGGCTCCGTCCGGGGTGACGGTGGGGTGGCGGCCCGCGTATTTCGCGGTCAGCGCCGTCTGGACCGTGCCGGGGTGAAGGGCAACCACCACGGCCTCGGGACGCTTGCGGGCGATCTCGATGGCGGCGGTGCGCACGATCTGGTTGAGAGCGGATTTGGCCGCGCGGTAGCTGATCCAGCCGCCGAGCCGGTTGTCGCCGATGGAGCCCACACGCGCGGAAAGGGTGGCGAAGACCGCGCGGCGGTCGGTGGCGAGACGGGAATGGAGATGCTTGAGCAGGAGGGCGGGGCCGGTGGCGTTGACGGCGAACTGGCGGGCCATGGCGGCGGGGTCAAGGGCTGTTATGGATTTCTCGGGACCGGCCCCGTCTATTTCGAGTGCGCCGGTGGCGTCGAAGACGAGGTCGAAATCGCCGGCGAGGCCGTCGGTGGCGCGTGAGATCGAGGCCTCATCGGTGAGATCGAGGCCGTCGCGGCGGCGCGAGAGCCCGACGACCTCGGTGCCGCGCGCGGCGAGGGCCGATTTCAGGGCGGCACCGATCCCGCCGGTGTCTCCGATGATGAGTGCGCGCATGACTGTCCCCTGGCTGCGAGAAATGGGACGGGCCCGCGCGGCGTCCAGCGAATTTGCGGCTTTAACTTCCATGCGCACCGCGTATAGTGTCAACCGATGGAACAGGTGCGGATCATGGCAGGCGGCGTGGCGGGCGGGGTATCCCGTGGTGCCCGGTCGCTAGGGCTAGGCCGCCCCTGAGCGCGCCACGGGTCGGCACGCGCACTCAGGGGATCGCCGGGATCGCGCCGCAAGACACCCAATCGTTTCAGGGCTGAACATCATGACCGACACTGCATCCGAACAGGACCGGGTCCTCATCTTCGACACGACGTTGCGCGACGGCGAGCAATCGCCCGGAGCCACGATGACGCTGGAGGAAAAGCTCCAGATCGCAGCCCTGCTGGACGAGATGGGTGTAGACATTATCGAGGCGGGGTTTCCCATCGCCTCCGAAGGCGATTTCGAGGCGGTCTCCGAGATCGCGAAACTCGCGAAATCGTCGGTCATCTGCGGGCTGGCGCGGGCAAACCTCAAGGACATCGACCGCTGCTGGGAAGCGGTGAAGCACGCGCGGCGACCGCGCATCCACACGTTCATCGGAACCTCGCCACTGCACCGGGCCATCCCGAACCTCGACAAGGACAAGATGGTGGAGCGCATCCACGACACGGTGACCCATGCGCGCAACCTGTGCGACAACGTGCAATGGTCGCCTATGGATGCGACGCGTACGGAGCACGATTATTTGTGCCGGGTCGTGGAGGTGGCGATCCGGGCGGGGGCCACGACGATCAACATTCCCGACACGGTCGGCTACACCGCCCCGCGCGAGAGTGCCGATCTGATCCGGATGCTGATGGAGCGGGTGCCGGGGGCGGACGGCGTTGCCTTCGCCACGCATTGCCACAACGATCTGGGGATGGCGACGGCCAATGCGCTGGCGGCTGTCGAAGCGGGTGCGCGGCAGATCGAATGCACAATTAACGGTCTGGGCGAGCGGGCCGGCAACACGGCGCTCGAGGAAGTCGTGATGGCAATTAAAGTGCGCAACGACATCCTGCCCTATCGCACGGGGATCGACACGACGAAGATCATGCAGGCGAGCCGGCTGGTCGCGACGGTTTCCGGGTTTCCGGTGCAGTTCAACAAGGCGATCGTGGGCAAGAACGCCTTTGCGCACGAGAGCGGCATCCATCAGGACGGGATGCTGAAGAACGCGGAGACCTTCGAGATCATGCGGCCCGAGGACATCGGGCTGAATGCCACGTCCCTCGTGATGGGCAAGCATTCGGGGCGGGCGGCGTTGCGCGCGAAGCTGCGCGAACTGGGGTTCGAGTTGGGGGACAACCAGCTTGCCGACGTCTTTGTGCGGTTCAAGGAACTCGCGGACCGCAAGAAGGAGATCTATGACGACGACCTGATCGCCCTCGTGCAGGACCAAGGGACGAACGCGGTTCATGACGGGATCAAGGTCAAACGCCTTCGGGTCGTGTGTGGTACGGAGGGCCCGCAGACTGCGGAGCTGACCCTGAGCATAGACGGCACGGATCATGCGATCGAGGCGGTCGGGGACGGGCCGGTGGATGCGGCGTTCCGGGCGGTGCGGGCGCTGGTGTCCCACGAGGCGCGCCTGCAGCTTTATCAGGTGCATGCGGTGACCGAGGGCACGGATGCGCAGGCGACCGTCAGCGTGCGGCTGGAGGAGGGCGGCAAGATCGTGATGGGGCAATCGGCGGACACCGATACCGTGGTGGCGTCGGTGAAGGCCTATGTGAACGCGCTCAACAAGCTGATGGTGCGGCGGCGCAAGACGGCCCCGAGTGCTGCAAGTGCGTAATTGCGCCAAGGTGTCACGAGGCCGGCTGGGCCGGGGCGCTCAGGCGGCCTCGCTCACCGGGATGACGTCGACAGCCTGTTCGGTAGTCTGGGAGCCCGAGATGCGCAGGACGCCGAGCACGGGCGAGACGTCGCCGTAGTCGCGGCCACGGGCGATCTCGATGTGGTCGGAGCCGACGACCACGGCGTTGGTGGGGTCGTATTCGATCCAGCCGAGTTCCAGCCCGCACCAGGCGCGCACCCAGGCGTGCATCGCGTCAGCCCCTGCGAGGCGCGGCTTGCCTGGGGGTGGTCTGGTGCGCAGAAAACCCGAGACATAGCCTGTGGGGATGCCGACGCCGCGCAGGGCCGCGATCATGATCTGGGCGAAATCCTGGCAGACGCCGTGTCGGTTGGCGAAGGCCTCCGCCGGCAGGGTGCGAACGGTCGTGGCCTTGGGGTCGTATACCATATCGCGGTGGAGGGCCTCGCCTACTGCGCGGACGGCAGCAAGGGCGGACATGTCGGCCGAGATCTGGTCGAGCGCGTAGGCCGTGATCTCGGGGGAAGGCCTGATGCGGGGGCTGGGGCCGCTGAAGTGGTGCGGCGCGTCGGGGCCCAAGGAGCGCAGGATGCCCATCTCATCTGCGAGTCGCGGCAGGCGGGGCGAGATGTCGAGTTCCGGCGCACGTGCAAGACGCTCGATCCGCGCTTCGACACGAAAGGCGATCTCGTCATGGGGCGCGCGGCACACGACCGTTACGGCCTCGTTACCGAAGAAGTCGGTGAAGTTACGCCGCTCGGACGGTACGGGGGTCACGTCGAGGGCGGCCCCGAGGCGGCGCTGTGCCCCGGGCAGTTCGGCGGGCTTCAGGCGCAGAAGGTGACGCGCGCCGATCGTAGGGCTGTTGTAGCGGTAGGTGATGGTCAGGCCGATGTCATAGAGCACGGATCATGCCTCAGCGCAGATAGGTTTCGGAGAGCAGATCTGAGATTTCGTCGATCTCGAGGCTCAATGCCGCGAGCGTTGCCTCGTCGACCTGCGCCGGCGTTCGGACGGCGAGGCCGCTGTGGGCGCGCAGGACCGCGCGCGAGACGGTCGAGCGCTGGCCGTTGACCACCGCACCGGGCAATGTGGCCACGTGTTCCTTGATCTCGCCGAGCTGGAAGAGGATCGCGCGGGGGTTCATGTCGTCGAGGGCAAGCAGATCCATCACGGTCTCGCGGCTGATCTCGCTGGCATAACGGCGGCGGTGTGTCATCACGCTGTCGCCGATCTCGACGGCGAGGCCGAGCGCGCCCTCCGGGGCCTCCTCGCGGGCGAGCGCGCGCAGGTGCGCGGTCATCTGGTAGGCGCGTTCCAGCGAGCGTCCAATGGAGAGGAACCGCCAGCCGGTGAAGCGGTACATGTTCTCTTGCACGAGGCCGGAGAAGCCCGTGATCTTGCGCAACAGCACGCCCATGGCGCGGGCATTGTCGTCGCCGGCGACGACCGTCTGGGACATGCGCTCGGCGGTTCGGGCCAGTTCGTTGATCGCCATCCATCCGTCGGTCGAGAATCGGTCGCGCACGTGACCCGCGCTGAAGATTGCCGACTGGAGGGTCTTGCGCAGCCCCTCGGGCACGCCCTGTTCAGCATCGATGCCCATGCGGCGCAGCCGGCGCGACAGATGGAGGATCAGCGGTGCCTTGGTGTCGCCGGTCTCGGCGATCCGAACGTGCAGGGCGCGCAGGAGGCGCATCGTACCTTCGGCGCGTTCGACGTACCGCCCGAGCCAGTAGAGGTTGTCGGCCGCGCGGCTGGGAAGGGCGCTGGGACGCACCCGTGCGGAGGATCCGCCGGCGCTCGAGAGCATGGAGACGGGCTCGACAGGACGATCGGAGACGATCCAGACGTCCGCGGCCGAGCCGCCGCGCTGCATGGCGATGGCGGTCGGGTCGGCAGACTGGCCGATGCGGGCATAGCCGCCCGGCATGACCTGCCAGCCCTGGGGCGTGCGCGCGAGAAAGACCCGCAGGCTCATGGGGCGGGGCACGAGCTGGCCGTTCACATAGGCAGGCGTGGTGGAGAGGGTCACGGCCTCCTGGCCGACGAGACGCGCGCCTTCGGCCTCGAGCCAGGCGTCGACGTTGTCGCGCGCGAGGCCGCGAAACTGGCCACCAAGCACGGTGTTCTCGTCGATGTCGAACGGAAGACGCGTGGAGAAGGCCGATCCAATCATCATGTTCTGGATATGGGCCCGCACATGGGTGCGCTCCTTGGATCCGCCGCACCACCAGGTGGCGATATTGGGCAGCCGGAGTCGTTCCCCGAGCAATTTCGGCGCGATGCGGGGCAGGAACGCCAGAAGCGCGCGGGTTTCCAGCACCCCGGCCCCGAGAGCGTTCACGAGGGTGACGGAGCCCTGGCGGGCGGCCCCGACGAGGCCGGGCGTGCCGATCCTGGAGGCGGCATCGAGTTCCAGCGGGTCGCAGAAACTGGCGTCCAGGCGTCGCCAGAGAACGCTCACGGGCTTGGGGCCCGCAACGGTGCGCACCATTACCCGACCATTCTCGACCGTGAGATCCTCTCCCTCCAGCAGCGAGAAGCCGAGATAGCGCGCGATATAGGCGTGTTCGAAATAGGTCTCGTTGAGCGGTCCCGGGGTCAGGATGGCCACACGGTCGGAGGGATCGTTCGATAGGCTCTGGAGGGCGTCCCGAAAGACCCGGAAGAACCCCGCGAGCCGTTCGACCTGCGAGGCCTTGAACAGATCGGGAAAGACCCGGGACGTCGCCACCCGGTTCTCGAGCGCGAAGCCGGAGCCGGAGGGCGCCTGCGTCCGGTCTCCGAGCACCCACCATTCCCCCTCCGGACCGCGGCCGATCTCGAAGGCGAGGAAATGCAGACGGTGCCCGCCCCGTGGGTGAACGCCGACCATGGGACGCAGCCATTCGCGATTGCCGGCGATGAGTTCGGGCGGGAGAAAGCCGTCTGCCACGAGGCGGTTGTCGCCGTAGATGTCCGAGGCCACGGCTTCGAGGAGGTTCGCGCGCTGGACCAGTCCCTCGGCGATGCCCTCCCACTCGGCGGCCTCGATCAGGACGGGCACATGGGAGAGCGGCCACGGGCGCTCGGTCGAGCCGTCGGAGCTGTACTGCCGGTAGAAGACCCCCGCCTCAAGCAGGTATTCGTCGCCCCGGGCGAACCGGTGCATCAGGTCCTTGTCGGACAGCCGCGCGAAGTGGTCGAGGAACCCGCGCCAGACCGGCCGGATCCGGCCGCCGGTGTCCATCACTTCGTCGGCCACGCCCGCGGGCGGACGGTAGCCCGTGAGGAGCACGGAGACCGGATCGTCTCCCGGGATGCCCTGGGCCTCCATGGATCAGATACCCGGTGCGCGGCGCAGATCGAGGGTGAGCGGGAATTCGGGGTGCGGGCGCTCGGCAGGTGGGACGTAGAGGCCGGGTGTGTGGCCGTGAGCCTCGAAACGGGCGAGGCGGCGAGCGTCCGCCTCGTTGCCGTTGACGGGAAAGGTGTCGTAGCTGCGCCCGCCCGGATGGGCGACGTGATAGACGCAGCCCCCGAGCGCGCGCCCGGTCCAGGTGTCGAAGATATCGAAGGTCAGCGGCGCGTCGACCGGCAGGACCGGGTGCAGCGCCAACGACGGCTGCCAGGCCTTGAAGCGCACGCCCGCGACGGCCGCCCCGCCGCCGACCTGCTGCAAGGGCACGCGACGCTGGTTGCAGGCAACGGTGTAGCGGTCGGGATCGGTGGTGGTCAGCTTGACCTGAAGCCGCTCGACCGAGCTGTCGGTGTAGCGCACGGTGCCGCCGATTGCGCCGGTCTCGCCCATTACGTGCCAGGGTTCCAGCGCCTGGCGGATCTCGAGGTGCACGCCCTCGTAATCGACCTCGCCGCAGAACGGGAAGCGGAACTCGGCCTGGGCCTCGAACCAGTCGGGCCGCATCGTGAAGCCGTGGTTGCCGAGGTCGCGCAGCACGTCGAGGAAATCGGCCCAGACGAAATGCGGCAGCATGAACCGGTCGTTGAGGGTGGTGCCCCAGCGGGTGAGATCGCCGCGGATGGGATCGGCCCAGGCGCGCGCGATGATGGCGCGGATCAGGAGTTGCTGGGCGAGGGACATGCGCGGATCGGGCGGCATCTCGAAGCCGCGGAATTCCACCAGCCCGAGGCGGCCCGTCGGACCGTCGGGGGAATAGAGCTTGTCGATGCAGATCTCGGCGCGGTGGGTGTTGCCGGTCACGTCCACGAGGAGGTTGCGCAGGAGGCGGTCCACGAGCCAGGGCGTGGGCGGTGTGCCCTGGTCGGGGGAGGGGATCTGCGCCAGCGCCATTTCCAGCTCGTAGAGGCTGTCGTGGCGGGCCTCGTCGATGCGGGGGGCCTGGGAGGTTGGGCCGATGAAGAGGCCGGAAAAAAGGTAGGAGAGCGACGGGTGGCGCTGCCATTGCAGGATGAGCGAGCGCAGGAGATCCGGGCGACGCAGGAAGGGGCTGTCGAGGGTTGTGGCCCCGCCGACCACGACATGGTTGCCGCCGCCGGTGCCGGCGTGCTTGCCGTCGATCATGAACTTGTCGGCTCCGAGGCGGATCTGGCGGGCCTCCTCGTAGACGGTGGTGGTGATGCGGACGCAGTCTTCCCAGCTGGTGGCGGGGTGGATGTTGACCTCGAGCACGCCGGGATCGGGGGCGACGCGGATCACGTTGAGGCGCGGGTCGTGAGGGGGCGCATAGCCCTCGATATGGACGGGCAGGCCGATGGCCTTTGCGGCGGCCTCGGCGGCGGCGACGAGTTCGAGATAGTCCTCGATGCGCTCGACAGGGGGCATAAAGACGCAGAGGCGACCGTCGCGGGGCTCGACGCTGAGAGCGGTGCGCACGGCGCCCGAGAGGTCGGAGAGCTGCTGTTCGACGCGGTCCTGGACGAGCGTGTTGGGTGCTTCGACCATCGTGACGGGTTGCGCGCGTTCGCGGACCGGCAGCTCGGGCGCACGGGCCTGCGGATCGAAACTTGCCAAGTCGCCGCGCAGCTCGGTCGGGTCGGCGGGGTGGACGTAGGGGTATTGCGAGGGCGGCACGTAGGGCAGGGCCCCGAGGGGCAGGCGGTAGCCCACGGGGCTGTCGCCGGGCACGAGAAAGAGGTGCCCGCGACGCAGGGTCCATTTCTCGGATTTCCAGCGGTGGCCTGCGGCGCGTGACTGCCAGCGCTGGATGGGGAGCACGTAGCCGGAGGGTTCGTTCAGGCCGCGACCGAAGACGCGGGCGATGCGGTAGCGCTCCTCGGGGTCCTTCAGCTTGGAGTTCTCGGGCGTGACATTCTCGGGGAGGTTGCCTTCCTTGACGATCCATTCTGCCGGATCCTCGAAGGCGGGCACGACCATCCCGGGCTCGACGCCGAGGGCGTTCGCCATGCCTTCGAGGAAGCGCGCGGCCTCGGGGGGACCAGCCTTGGTGTCCTGGCCTTCTTCGGCGATGAGGGCGGTCTCGGACCAGATGGGCTCATCGTCGCGCCGCCAGTAAAGCGAGAAGGTCCAGCGCGGCAGTGTCTCGCCGGGATACCACTTGCCCTGTCCGTAGTGCAGGAAACCGCCGGGCGCGAACCGGTCGCGCAGGCGGCGGATCATCTGGTCCGCGAGGCCGCGCTTCATCGGGCCCACGGCGGCGGTGTTCCATTCCGCCGCCTCGAAATCGTCGATGGAGACGAAGGTTGGCTCGCCGCCCATGGTCAGGCGCACGTCGCCCGCAGTGAGGGCCGCGTCGACCTTCTGGCCCAGCGTGTTGAGGTCTCGCCACGCCTCCTCGGAGAAGGGCTTGGTGATGCGCGGATGCTCGGCGCTGCGGCGCACCTGCATGTCGAAGCCGAATTCGACGTTGGCGGCGCTCGAGAGGCCGGAGATGGGAGCCGCATTGCGGTAATGCGGGGTGGCGGCGAGCGGGATGTGGCTCTCGCCGGTCAGAAGGCCCGAGGTGGGATCGAAGCCGATCCAGCCGGCGCCGGGAATGTAGACTTCGCACCAGGCGTGCAGGTCGGTGAAGTCGACCTCCGTGCCCGAGGGGCCGTCGAGGGCCTTGAGGTCGGGCTTGAGCTGGATGAGGTAGCCCGAGACGAAGCGGGCGGCGAACCCGAGGTTGCGCAGGATCTGCACCAGAAGCCAACTGGTGTCGCGGCACGAGCCCTTGCCCGCGCCGAGGGTCTCCTCGGGGGAGAAGACGCCGGGCTCCATGCGGATGACGTAGGTGATCTCCGCGGCGAGCCGCGCGTTGAGGCCGACGATGAAATCGGTGGTGCGGGTGCGCGCGCGGGGGACTCTGGCGAGGAATTGCGCGAGCAGCGGGCCTACGGGCTCAGGTTGAGAGTAGATCACGAGATCGGGCCGTATGTCCTCGGGATAGGCGAAGGGCCAGTATTCCGCCTCGTCCTCGACGAAGAAGTCGAAGGGGTTATAGACGGTCATGTCGGCGACGAGATCGACTTCGATCTTGAATTCGGTCACGGGCTCGGGAAAGACGAAACGCGCGAGCCAGTTGCCGTAAGGGTCCTGCTGGTGGTTCACGAAATGCTCGGCCGGGCTGACGCGCAGGCTGTGGGAGATCACGCGGGTCCGCGAATGGGGTGCCGGTCGGAGCCGGATCACCTGGGGCCCGAGCGTCACGGGACGATCATATTTGTAATGCGTCAAATGATAGATGCTAGCCGTGATCGACATGTGTGGCGTCTTCCCATCGCGGATTACTTTCAGCGTTTCACATATCCTCGGAGGGCACCATGCGTTAATTGCCGGCCCGTGCGAATCGGTCGGCCGGGCCGAAGGCGACCGGAGCGAAATCGCCTCGGAAGATGCGCGCGAACCCGGGGGATTGCGACCCGGTGCAGTCGCTTGCCTCCGCGGTGGGAATGTGCAAGTACGATTGCAACAAATCAGGATCTGACTTGCAAGTTGTTGTAATCCTTTGGCTCCTTGCCAGTGTTCGGTCCGGGCTCGAAGGCTCGCGCGATTTTCGCTGTGGTGTCGGGCCGACAGGAAGAAGATCGCGTTCATGGGCTTGATCACAGACACGGATACGCTCGCCCGGTTCTGTCGCGGTTGCGCGGACGTGCCCTATGTGACCGTCGATACCGAGTTTCTGCGCGAACGCACCTATTACGCGCAGCTTTGCGTGGTCCAGCTCGCACGCCCCGGAAGGGGGGCGGATACCGCCGTGATCGTCGATGCGCTGGCGGACGGTCTGTCTCTCGAGCCGCTCTACGATCTGTTCCGGGCCCCCGGGGTCGTGAAGGTGTTTCACGCCGCGCGTCAGGATCTGGAGATTTTCGCGACTTCGGCGAACGTCCTGCCTGCCCCGTTTTTCGACACGCAAGTTGCTGCGATGGTCTGCGGGTACGGCGATCAGGCCGGCTACGAGACGTTGGCCCGGCAGATCGCGCGCGCGCAGATCGACAAGTCCTCGCGGTTCACGGACTGGACGCGCCGGCCCCTGAGCCAGGCGCAGATGGACTATGCGCTGGCCGACGTGACCCATCTGCGTAAGATCTACGAGGTGCTGTCGGCGCAATTGGCCGAAACCGGGCGCGCGGCCTGGGTCGAGGAAGAACTCGCGGTCCTGCTCGATCCCGAGACGTACCGGGCCGATCCGGAAACGGCATGGACGCGGCTCAAGACCCGCTCCACCGCTCCAAAGTTCCTCGGCGCGCTGCGGGAGCTTGCGCGATACCGCGAACAAGCCGCGCAGAGCAAGAACGTGCCGCGGAGCCGGATTTTGAAGGACGACGCCTTGCTGGAGCTCGCCGCGAACCGGCCGCGCAATCACGACGATCTGGGCAAGTCGCGGCTGTTGTTGCGCGACGGCCGGCGCGGGGACATCGCGGACGGTATCCTGGCCGCCATCGCCACGGCGGAGGCGTTGCCCGCGTCCGAGCTGCCGCGGGTCGAGGAGCCGGCGGCGCGCAAGAACGGCGTGGAGGCGCTCTCGGAGTTGCTGCGGGTGCTGCTCAAGGCGAAGGCGGAAGAGGCGTGCGTGGCGCAGCGCCTGATCGCCTCCTCCGCCGATCTCGATGCTCTGGCCGCCGAGGAGGCTCCGGGCGTGCCCGCTTTGAAGGGCTGGCGGCTCGAGATCTTCGGGCGCGATGCGCTGCGCCTCAAGCGGGGTGAGATAGCGCTCTCGGCCGACGGCGCGCGGGTGAAGGTGGTTGATTTGGCTCCGCCCGAAGCCTGAGCGACGTCCGCACGGCCGGCCAATCGACGCTGCTTATTGTTAGGTCTGGCAGTCTATCGCAGGGGCAGGGTGACGCTGTTCTGGCCCGCGACGACGCGAAAGCCGCGGATGTCGCGCAGTTCCCGGTCGGTCAGGAAGACGGCGGTCATCAGGAGGCGCGTGCGTTCCGGGCCGACGGCTTGCGGTGCCAGGGGCGGGATCGCGAACAGCGAGACCGTCAGGACGCCCGCGGCATCGGGCGTGCCGTCATCTTCGGCGATCAGCGTCGCATCATGGAAGCCTTGCGTCGGGGCAATCCCGGTCACCCGCAGGATCACGCCGCCGAAGCCGCGCTCCACCGCGGCCGTCTGCAGGGCGGGAACGGCGACGGCGTTCGGCAGATCCGCAGGAGTCCTTGTGAAGAGCCCGATGAGGACGTTGCCGGCTCGGTCGCGGTCGTCCTCTGCCGCCGTGGCAACCGGCTCGGGCGCCGGGGTGTCCCAGAGGGAGAAGGTGCAGCCGCTCAGCAGGGTGCAGCCGAGGAAAATCCCGAAAAACTTCGCGAGGGGCGGAACGAGGCGCGGCATTGCGTCCCGATAACCGCAGAACGTGCGGTTGGAAAGGTTGAAACGGTCTCATTCTCTGGACCGCATCCGTCAAACTGCCTAAGAGAGGAGGCAACCGAAAGGACGCTGACCCTTGGCCACACCGCGCTTTGAGTTGATCGCAGACGATTTCGCCTTCCTCGACGACTGGGAGGACCGCTACCGGTATGTCATCGAGCTCGGCAAGAAGATGGAGCCTCTGGATGCAGCGCTGCGCGTGCCTGCCACCAAGGTCGATGGCTGTGCGAGCCAGGTCTGGATCGCGCCTGTCGTGAAGGGCTCGGGGGAGACGGCGCAAATTGATTTTCACGGCGACAGCGATGCGATGATCGTCCGTGGCCTGATTGCGGTCCTCCACGCGCTCTATTCCGGGCTCGATCCCCGGGGCGTGCTCAAAGTGGACACGGCCGCGCAGATGGGTCGGCTAGGCCTCGACCAGCACCTGTCGGCGCAGCGCTCGAACGGTCTGCGCGCCATGGTCGGGCGGATCCGGGGTATTGCCGATCTCGCCCTTCAGAACAGCTGATAACAAGGAAGCGCTGAGAATGGATTTGTTGTCGAAATTGCTGTCCGACCGGGACTGGCTTCTGGCGGACGGTGCGACGGGCACGAACCTGTTCAACCTCGGGCTGGAGGCCGGCGATGCGCCCGAGCTGTGGAACGAGACGGAGCCGGACAAGATCCGCGCGCTCTATGCCGGATCCGTCGATGCGGGCTCCGACATCTTTCTCACCAACACCTTCGGCGGGAACGCCAGCCGTCTGAAGCTGCATGACGCGGACGCTCGCACGCACGACCTCAACCGGATTGCCGCGGAGCTCGCGCGCGAGATCGCGGATCGGGCGGGGCGTCCCGTGGTGGTAGCGGGATCCATGGGGCCCACCGGCGAGATCATGGCGCCCCTCGGGCCGCTCACCATCGAGGCGGCGGCCCAGATGTTCGAGGAGCAGGCGCGCGGGTTGATGGCGGGTGGTGCTGACGTGCTCTGGGTCGAGACGATCTCGGCACCGGAGGAGTTCGAGGCCGCGGCACTCGGTATTTCGCGCGCGGGGGCCCCCTGGTGCGGCACGATGAGTTTCGATACCGCTGGCCGGACGATGATGGGGCTGACGTCGTCGGACATGGTGCGAATGGTTGAGGGTCTGGACTATGCGCCGATCGCCTTCGGAGCCAATTGCGGGGTGGGGGCGTCGGACCTGTTGCGCACGGTGCAGGGCTTTGCGGCGGCGCAGCCGAAGCTGCCGGTCATCGCCAAGGGCAATGCGGGCATTCCGAAATTCTCGGACGGACGTATCATCTATAACGGCACGCCGGAGTTGATGGGCGAATATGCGGTT
>JBBQYB010000029.1:0-27010 GCA_038209095.1 Rhodobacterales bacterium | reverse complement strand
GTCGGTCTCCACATAGACGCCGCACAGCGTCGCCGGTCCCTCGGCCGGCGTGAACCGCCCCCTGGACATGCCGGTCACGAACCGGGAGATCGGCTCGAGCTTGTCCATCCCGATCACGCTGTCGTAGTCGCCGCACATCCCGGCATCCGTCTGATAGGCGGCCCCGCGCGCCAGAATCTGGGTGTCTGCGGTGGGGACATGGGTGTGGGTCCCGACGACCAGGCTCGCGCGCCCATCGCACCAGTGGCCCAACGCCATCTTCTCCGAGGTCGCCTCCGCGTGGATGTCGATGATCGCGGCCGCGGCCGTGCCCCCGAGCGGCGCGGACTTGAGTGCTGCGTCGAGCGCCGAGAACGGATCGTCGAAGGGCCGTTTCATGAAGACCTGACCCAGCGCCTGCGCCACGAACACCCGTCGCCCGCCTTCGGTCTCGAACATCCGCGCCCCGCGCCCGGGTGCGGCCTTGGCATAGTTGAGCGGGCGCAGGATGCGCGGCTCGACCTCGATGAAGGCCAGCATATCGCGCTGGTCGAAGGCGTGGTCGCCGAGGGTCAGACAGTCGGCTCCCGCGCCGAGCAGCTCGGTCGCATGCGCGGGCGTCAGCCCCATCCCGCCCGAGGCGTTCTCGGCGTTGACCACGACGAAGTCGAGGCCGCGTTCCCGGCGCAGCCGGGGCAGGTGCTCGATGACGGCGGCACGTCCGGCGCGTCCCATGACGTCGCCAAGAAATAGCATCTTCATGGCGCGACGGCTTACGCCCGAACGCGGCCACCGGCAAGCCGGACGCTCGGCGCTTGAGTAGGGCGTGGATCGCCAGTACGTATTGGGGACCCTGCTAGAAAGGTACGCCATGAGTGCAAGCGATCCGCAGCTGCTGGTCAGTACGGACTGGCTCGCCGCCCATCTGGGCGCGCCGGATCTGAGGGTCCTCGATGCCTCCTGGCACATGCCCGACAGCGGCCGCGATGCACGCAGCGAATACGACGCTGCCCACATCCCCGGCGCGCGGTTCTTCGACATCGACGAGATCAGCGACACGCAGTCGGACCTGCCGCACATGGCCCCCCCGGTGGAGAAGTTCATCAGCCGGATGCGCGCCCTCGGCGTCGGCGACGGCCACCGGGTTGTCATCTACGACAGCCACGGCATCTTCAGCGCACCGCGCGTCTGGTGGCTCTTTCGCCTGTTCGGCAAGGAGGACGTCGCCGTGCTGGACGGGGGCCTGCCGAAATGGAAGGCCGAGGGACGCCCGCTCGAGGACATGCCGCCCATCCTGCGCGACCGGCACTTCACCGCCCGCCGCAACGCGGGGCTGGTGCGCGACGTGACGCAGGTGGCCGCGACCTCCAAGCTCGGGGACGCGCAGATCGTCGACGCCCGCGCACCGGGTCGGTTCGGCGGGGCTCAGCCCGAACCGCGTCCCGGCCTGCGCTCCGGCCATATTCCGGGATCGCGCAACGTCCCCTTCGGCACGCTCCTGAACGACGACGGCACGATGAAGGATGCGGACGGCCTGAAGGCAGCCTTCGCGGCGGGCGGCGTCGATCCGGCCGCTCCGGTCGTCACGACCTGTGGCTCGGGGATCACGGCGGCGGTTCTCAACCTCGCGCTGGAGCGTCTGGGCAACCGGAGGCACGCGCTCTACGACGGATCCTGGACCGAATGGGGGGCCTATCCCGATCTGAAGGTCGAACGGTCATGATGCACCAGTCCGGCGAGCGGGTGGATTACACAGTCACCTTCCTTGAGATGACCGAGCGCCCGTCCGCCCCGCGCCCGCACCTGCCGGCCGGTCCGGCGGCGGCGCTGATCGCAGCCGACAAGCCGCCGGTCTGGTATTTCCTGACCCTCTACGATGCCGTCGGGTCCGAATACGAATGGACCGATCAGCACGCCCGCCCCAAGGCTGAGCTGGAGGCCTTCCTCCGGGACGAGGGCGTCACCCTCTATACGCTGATGCGCTGCGGCTGGCCGCACGGGTTCTTCATGCTCGATTGCCGCGACGCCGCCGTCTGCAACCTGACGTATCTCGGCCTCGTCCCGGAGGCGATCGGTCGCGGGCTCGGATCCTTTCTGCTCCTGACGGCGATCCACATGGCCTGGGACCGGCCCGGCGTGCACCGGGTGACGGTCGATACCAATTCCCTCGATCACCCGCGCGCGCTGCCGCTCTACCAGAAGAACGGTTTCGAGCCCGCACGCCGCGAAACCCGTTCGCGCATCCTCACCCGCGCGCGCAACATCATCGGGTCCTGAAGACCCCATCCACAGGAGCATTCCCATGCTTGAGGCGCTCAAGCCCCAGCCGACCGACAAGATCATCGAACTGATGGGCCTTTATGCCGCGGATCCGCGCACCGACAAGATCGACCTCGGCGTGGGCGTCTACAAGGACGCGGACGGCAAGACCCCCGTCATGCGCGCGGTCAAGGCAGCTGAGGCGCGCCTGCTCGAAACCCAGACGACCAAGAGCTACGTCGGGCTCCTCGGGGATCTCGGGTTTCTCGATGCGCTGCGCGGCGTGATCTTCGGGGACGGGGCGCATACCGACCGGATCGTCGCGGCCCAGACCCCCGGCGGCACGGGCGCCATCCGCCAGCTGTTCGAACTCATCCGTCTCGGCAATCCGGAGGCCCGCGTCTTCTATTCCACGCCGACCTGGCCCAACCATCCTGCGATCCTGAACTACCTCGGGATCCCCGGACGCGGCTATCGCTACTTCGACCCGGCGACCCGCGCGGTCGATTTCGAGGGCATGCTCGCCGACCTCGCGGTCCTCGAACGCGGCGACGTGCTCGTGCTGCACGGCTGCTGCCACAACCCCACGGGCGCCAACCTGACCCTCGAACAATGGCGCGTCCTCACGAACCTCCTGCAGAAAAGCGGCGCCGTCCCGATGATCGACCTCGCCTATCAGGGCTTCGGCGACGGCCTCGAGGCCGATGTCGCGGGCCTTCGCTACATGGCGGGCCAGGTCCCGGAGATGCTCTTGGCGGCCAGCTGCTCCAAGAACTTCGGGCTCTACCGCGACCGGGTCGGAGCGGCCTTCGCCCTGACTTCGGCCCCGAACCTGACCTCCGTCGTGCGGGGCAATCTCGCGGCGCTGAACCGTCTGAACTATTCCTTCCCCCCCGACCACGGGGCCAAGGTCGTCGAGATCATCTTGGGTGACCCCGCCCTGCGCGCGGACTGGATGGCGGAACTCGAAGGCATGCGCCAGACGATGCTCCGGCTGCGCCGCGGCCTCGCGGAGGCGCTGCGCCGGTCGACCAACACCGACCGCTTCGACTTCGTGGACGACCACCGGGGCATGTTCTCGCTGCTGGGCGCCAGCCCGGATCAGGTCCAGTCCCTGCGCAAGGACTACGGCATCTACATGGTCGGCGACAGCCGGGTGAACGTCGCGGGCCTGCCCGCCGACCGCCTCGATCACCTCGCGACGGCGCTGGCCTCCGTTGAAGCCTGAGGAGCGTGACGCTCCTTCTCACCGCGGCGGACGTCGAGCACGCGCTGGACTGGATGACGCTGGTCGAGGCCCTGGCCGAGGGCCACCGCGGGCCCGAGCCGGTGGTCCTCGACCAGGTCCTGACCCGCGACACTACCACGCTGCTCACCCGCAGCGCCGCCATCGACGGGCTCGGCCTCGCGGTCAAGGCCGTGACCATCACCGCCGGCAACGCGGCGCGCGGCCTCGCGACCGTACAAGGGGCGCTGATCCTCTTCGACGACCGGACCGGCATCCCCGAGGCCGTGATCGACAACGCACTCATCACCAAATGGAAGACGGCCGCGGATTCGCTCCTTGGTGCGCGCCTGCTCGCGCGGCCGGACGCCCGCCGTCTGCTCATCGTTGGGGCCGGGGCCGTGGCCGCATCCCTGATCGAGGCCTACCGCGCGGCCTTTCCCGGGATCGCGGTCACCCTGTGGAACCGCTCGCCCGCGAAGGCCGAGGCGCTCGCCGCAGCCGCGGGGGCGCAGGTCGCCTCCGATCTGGCCGAGGCCGTCGCTGCAGCCGAAATCGTCTCCACGGCCACAATGTCGACCACACCGATCCTCCGGGGCGACTGGCTCCGGCCCGGCCAGCACATCGACCTGATCGGGGCCTACAAGGCCGACATGCGCGAGGCCGACGATACCTGCCTCAAACGCGCGCGTCTTTTCGTGGACAGTTACGAGACCACGCTCGACCACATCGGCGAACTCAAGGATCCGCTGGACCGCGGCGTCATCGGCCGGGCGGACATCCTGGGCGACCTGCGCGATCTGGTGGCCGGACGGGTGGGGCGGACCGGCCCCGGGGACATCACCCTCTTCAAGAACGGCGGCGGCGCGCATCTCGACCTGATGACGGCGCGGATGATCCTGCGCGTCTGGCGTCAGGAGACGTCCCGGACGGCCTGAGGGCCCGCGGCCGGCGGACCCGGATCCGCAGGCGCCCGCTTGAGGCCAAGCTTGCGCTCGCGGTAGAAGGTGAACAGCCCCGTCGCGATCACGATCGCGCTGCCGACCAGCATCCACAGGTCCGGCCATTCGTCGAACAGCACGATCCCCGCGATGATCGCCCAGACGATCAGCGTATAGCGAAACGGCTGCGTGAAGCCGATCTCGCCCACCTGCATCACCCGGACCCCGCAGACGTAGCCGAGCGTCAGGCTCAGGCCGGATCCTGCGAGGATCAGCGCCTGCGCGACCGTGAAGGCGCGCCAGTCAGTGGCGAAGGCCGCGATGCCCGCCGCCAGCGTCACGACCCCGGAGGTGATGAACACCACGAGCGCCGCCGGGATCTGCGGGGTCAGGCGGCGGGTGCTGAGATCGCGGACGACGATGAAGATGATGGTCGCGATCACCAGGAGGGAATACCCGTTGAACCCGTCGGATCCCGGTCGGACGATGATGAGCACACCGACGAACCCGATGGCGATGGCCGCGTATCTGCGCACGCCCACCGGCTCGCCGAGGAACAGCGCCGCGGCGAGCGTCACGGCGAGCGGCACGCTCTGGAGGATCGCGGTCGCGTTCGCGATGGGCATGTTGAACAGCGCCGTGAGAAAACACGCTGTGCCCGCGATTTCGGCGAGCGACCTCAGGCCGATCAGCCGCCGGTCGCGCCCCCGGATCCGCCAGTGCAGCGCCCCCTGCGACAGGGCGAGCGCCCCGGCAAGCGTCGTCGCCACCACACCCCGCAGGAAGACCGCCTGGAACAGCGGCAGATCCCCCGACACGGTCTTGATGAGCGCGTCGTTGAGACAAAAGCCCATCATGCTCACGATCATGAACAGGGCGCCGCGCATGTTGTCGGTCATGGGGGCCATGGCCGGTCTCAGCCTCGTGCCGCTTTGCGCCGCCGCTCCAGCCGCAGGACCCAGAGGCTCGCGCAGGATCCGCCGACGGCGGAGGCGAGCATCAGCGCAAGCATCAGCCACGGCCCCGTCTCGGGGGTGAGCACGGCCCCGGACGCCGCCGAAAGCATGGCCCCGGCCCCGATGGTCAGCGCGCCGCCGAGGCCGGAGGCGCTTCCCGCGAGGTTGGGGCGCACCGACACCATCCCAGCATTGGCACTCGGCAGCACGAGGCCGTTTCCGAGCCCCACGAACAGGATGGACCCGAAAAACGCCAGCGGATGGACGATCCCAACCGCGAAGAACGTCATGGCGAGGGCCACCCCGAACACGGTGATGGCCCCGCCGAAGACCATCATGGTATCGATGCCCATCCGCACCGCATAGCGCCCCGACAGAAAATTTCCGAACATGTAGCCGAGTGCGATGAGCCCGAAATAAAGCCCCAGCGCCGAAGGCGACATCCCAAGGATCTCGGTGGCGACCCAGGGCCCGCCCCCGAGCAGCGCAAAGAACGCGCCGGAGGTGAACGCGGCCGTGCAGGAATAGCCCCAGAACCGCCGCGATGTCGCGAGCTCGGGATAGGCCGCGAACTGCGCCCGGAAGTTTCCGGACTTGGCGCGATTGGTCTCGCCGAGATCGGCCCAGGCCAGCGCCGTCACGACGATGCCGAAGAGGAACGTGAATGCGAATACCGCGCGCCAGCCGAACGCCTCGTCCAGGACTCCGCCGAACATCGGTCCGATCATCGGGGCCACCGACATGCCCATGGTGACATAGCCGATCATGCTGGCCGCGCGTTCCATGGGAACCATGTCGCGCACGATGGCGCGGCTCAGCACGATGCCGCCGATGACAAACGCCTGCAGGAACCGGCACGCTAGAAAGATCTCGATCGTCGGGGCCACCAGGCAGGCCGCGGTCGCCGCCAGAAAGATCGCGAAGCCACCGAGCAGAACCGGTCTGCGACCGTACCGGTCCGACAACGGCCCGATCCCGAGTTGCAACAGCGCGGTCAGCCCGAGATAGGCCGACACCGCCAGCGCCACGACGGCGTAATCCGCCTCATAATAGACCGACAGGCCCGGCAGCGACGGCAGGACGATGTTCATGTTGAGCGCAGGCAGGCTCGCGATCGCCACCAGCGTCAGGACATGGGGCGGCGTCCGGCGATCGAGCCAGACCGCCCTGGATCCTTCGCCGTCCGCTTCGAGCGATCTGGTTGTCATGGCGGGGTCCTGAAGGCGGCGCGTTGCGCGCTCGACATAGGCGCATTGCGCCGGCTTGACCACAGGCCACCGACGGGAGGGTCCGCACAAAAAACCCGGCCGGACGGCCGGGTCGAAAGATGCACGCGATTATGGTCCGGCGCAGCCGCGCCGGCCCGAGGATCAGTCGATCAGCGTCAGCGAACTCGCGGAGGTGCGGCCGTCCCGACCCGATTCCAGCTCGAAGCTGACCTTCGCGCCGTCGGCGATCTCGCGAAGCCCCGCGCGCTCGAGCGCGGAGATGTGCAAGAACACGTCCTTGCCGCCGTTGTCGGGCTGGATGAACCCGAAGCCCTTGGTCGAATTGAACCATTTCACAGTGCCAGTGGCCATGTGTCGTCTCCCAGAGATCACCGCCCGCGACATGCGGCGGCTGCGGTACAGTCAAACCAGGTTGAGGCGTCTGACCGGCCAGAAGACGAGCAGAAAGTTCAAGTGATATGGCTCTACACGTCAATATATACTGGAAACTCGTCTTCCGTGCAAGCGGTCCGCCCCGTCCGGGCGCGCAGCCCGCCGGGCTCAGCCGCGGTCCGGATCCGCGAGCCCGAGCACGTCGGACATGGTGTATTCGCCCGGCGCGCGCCCCTGCCCCCACAGGGCCGCCCGGACCGCACCCCGGGCGAACAGCATCCGGTCCGTCGCGACATGGCGGAGCGAGATCCGCTCCCCGGCTCCCGCGAAGATGACCTCGTGCTCGCCGATCACGTCGCCGCCGCGCAGGCTCGCGAATCCGATCGCCCCTGTCGCCCGCGCCCCTGTGACCCCGTCCCGGCCACGCTCCGAGACAGCCCCCAGCTCGACGCCCCGTCCTGCCGCGGCGGCCGCACCCAGCATCAGGGCCGTGCCAGACGGCGCGTCCACCTTGTGCCTGTGGTGCATCTCGACGATCTCGATGTCGTACTCCGGCCCCAGGACGGCCGCCATGCGCCGGGTGAAGGCCGTGAGCAGGTTGACGCCGACGCTCATGTTGCCTGACCGCACGATCACCGCGTGCCGCGCCGCGAGGCCAAGCCGCGCGAGATCCGCAGGCCCGAGGCCCGTAGTCCCCACCACGAGCGCCGCACGGGCCTGCGCGGCCAGCTCCGCATGGATTACCGTCGCCGCGGGCGAGGTGAAATCGAGCGCCGCCTGGCACGCCACGAAAGCCTCCAGCGGATCGTCCGTGACGCGCACCCCGGTCGGTGCCCCGCCCAACGCCGCCCCGAGATCCTGACCGATCCACGGATGCCCCGGCCGCTCGGTGGCCGCCGCCACCCGGGCCTCCGGGCTCTGATTTACGGCCTCCACCAGCATCCTCCCCATGCGTCCGCCGACGCCGAGCACCGCAATCGCGATCTGATCCGCCATCTCGTTCTCTCCCGCCCACGGCCGCCCCCGACCCTTGACTTCCGGGGCATGCGATAGGATGTGACCCTCATGGCCAAGACAAGACCCTATTCCGGCACCGGCACGCCGAACCAGCGGCAACTGCGCGTCGGCGAGGTGATCCGGCGGGCCCTCTCCGACGTGCTCGCCCGTGGCGACGTGCACGACCCGGACCTCGGGCGGGCCTCGATCACCGTCTCCGAGGTCCGCGCCTCGCCCGACCTGCGGCACGCCACGGCCTTCGTCCTGCCGCTCGGCGGCGTGAACACCGAAGCCGTGCTCAAGGCGCTCACCCGCAACAAGGCCGAGCTGCGCAAGCTCGTGACCGCCCAGATCGGCCTGCGCTTCTCGCCGGACCTCAGCTTCCAGGCGGATGCCTCGTTCGACCGGATGGACCGGACCCGGGATCTGCTGCGCTCCCCCGAGGTCAGCCGCGACCTCGGCGAGGACTGACGCGCCAAAGGCGCGCAGGCAGGACATACAATGAGCAGACGCAAGCAGGGCCGCGCCGTCCACGGATGGCTCATTCTCGACAAGCCGCCCGGGTTCACATCCGCGGCGATGGTCGCCAAGGCCAAGTGGGCCCTTGGCGCGCGCAAGGCGGGGCATGCCGGCACGCTCGATCCCGCCGCCACCGGCCTTCTCGCCATCGCGTTCGGCGAAGCCACCAAGACCGTGCCCTGCATCGCCGACGCGCCCAAGGCCTACCGATTCACGGTCCGCTGGGGGGCCGCTACGACCACGGACGACGCAGAGGGCACGGTCCTCGCCGAAAGCGATGCACGCCCCAACGCGGAGGCGATCAGCGCGGCCCTGCCGGCCTTCACCGGCGACATCCTCCAGGTTCCGCCCCAGGTCTCCGCCGTCAAGGTCGACGGGGTCCGGGCCTACGCCCTCGCGCGCACCGGCGAGACGCCGGACCTCGCACCCCGCCCGCTGCATGTCTCCCGGCTCGACCTGATCGCCCGGCCCGACCCCGACACCGCCGTCTTCGAGATGGTCTGCGGCAAGGGCGGCTACGTGCGCGCCATCGCGCGCGATCTCGGGGACGCTCTGGGCTGCCTCGGCCATGTCGCGGACCTGCGCCGCCTGTGGTCGGGGCCGTTTGACCTTACACAAGCGACCGATCTCGCGACGCTGGAGCGCCTCGCAGGCCACCCCGACCTCGAAGCCTGTCTGAGGCCGCTCGACAGCGCCCTGGCGGACCTGCCGCAGATCGTCTGCGATGCGAGCGAAGCCCTTGCGCTGCGCAACGGAGCCACCGTTCCTGCCCTGGGCCTCGCCCTGAACACCCGCGCCTGGGCGAGCCATGACGGCACGCCCCTCGCCCTCGGGATCTGCACCGGTGCTGTCTTCCGCCCCGAGCGGGTCTTCGTGTTCGGCCCCGACTGACGGCCCATCGAACGCCGTTGCGTCCGCCCCTGAACCGGATTACACAACCTGCGGTTCGGAGTGTAGCGCAGCCTGGTAGCGCACCTGCTTCGGGAGCAGGGGGTCGGAGGTTCGAATCCTCTCACTCCGACCAAGATCCCGACCGGCCGGACCTCACCCGCGTGCCTGAGCCTCCCCTACCCAGTCCGTCGCGGCGGCGAACATGACTGACGCCCATGGCCCTGCATGTCCGGCATCCCTTCCCCTTCACGCTCGCCCAGCCCGGGGCCAAGACCTTTTCCGTCCTCTACCTGCTCGAATCCATCGCGCGCGCCTCGATGGTGACCGTGCTGCCCGTCACGGCCTTCGCCGTCTTCGGTGACAAGGAAACCGTCAGCCTCGTCTACACTCTGGTCTCCCTGGCCGCTCTTTGCATCAGCTTCACCATCCCGGTTCTCGTGCGCAGGCTGTCGCGCCGCTGGACCTATACGCTCGGGGCGGCCCTCCTCGGCCTCTGCGGCACGCTGATCTGGCTCGGCATCGACTGGACGCTGCCGCTTGCGATCCTTGTGCGCACCTCCGGGGCGGCGATGCTGAACGTGACGCTCAGCCTCTACATCATGGACAACATCAACCGAAAGGCGCTGGTCCGCTCCGAGCCCATGCGCCTCGGGGCCTCCACCCTGTCCTGGACGACGGTCCCGTTCCTCGGGGTCTGGCTCCTGCAGACCTACGGGGCATGGGCACCCAGCCTCTTGTGCATCCTCGCGACCCTGGCGCTCCTCTCGGCCTTCTGGGTGCTCCGCCTGAAGGAGGGCACGCCGATCCGTCCGGGACCCGCCCAGCCGCGCACGCCGCTGCGCGCCATCCGGCGTTTCGCCGAACAGCCGAGGCTGCGCCTCGCCTGGTCCATTGCCTTCGCGCGATCGTGCTTCTGGCAGACGTTCTTCATCTACATCCCCATCCTGATGCTCGAGGGCGGACGCGATGCCACCGCCGCGGGCATCGCCATCGCGGCGGGCAACCTGATGCTCGCCACGAACCTCTTCATGGGGCCGGTCGTCACGCGTTTGTCCCTGCGGCGGACCATCGGCGGCGCGCTCCTCGCCGGCAGCGCCTTCGTCTGTGCCGCGGCTGCCCTCAGTGCGGGCAACGCGGTTCTCGCCAGCATCGCCATGGTGGGCGGCGCCTTTTTCGTCTCGATGCTCGACGGGCTCGGCCCCATCCCGTTCCTGCGCGCCGTCCACGCCTTCGAGCGGCCGGCGATGACGACGGTCTACCGCACCTATATCGACGCCTCTGAACTCCTGCCGCCGATGGTCTACTTCTTCCTCTTCATGATCTTCGGCTTTCCCGGCGCTTTCGCGGCGCTGGCCCTGCTCCTCGCGGGGATCGGGGTCCTGACGCTCCGGCACCTTCCGCGCGGCTTGTGATTTACATTCCCGCGCCGAGACGCCAGAAGCGCGGACGCAGACTTGGAGACCGCAACAATGGGCTACCGCATCGCCGTCGTCGGTGCCACGGGCAACGTGGGCCGCGAAATGCTGAACATCCTCGTGGAGCGGGAGTTTCCCGTGGACGAGATCGTGGCCCTCGCCTCCCGAAAGAGCCTCGGAACCGAGTGCAGTTTCGGCGACAAGACCCTGCGCACCCTGGATCTCGACAGTTTCGACTTCACCGGCTGGGACATAGCCTTCTTCGCCATCGGCTCGGACGCGACCAAGAAATACGCGCCCATCGCCGCCAAGGCGGGCTGCGTCGTGATCGACAACTCGTCGCTCTACCGCTACGACCATGACATTCCGCTGATCGTGCCGGAGGTGAACCCCGACGCGATCATGGGCTACGCCAAGCGCAACATCATCGCGAACCCCAACTGCTCGACGGCCCAGATGGTGGTGGCGCTGAAGCCGCTGCACGACCGCGCCCGGATCAAGCGCGTCGTCGTCTCGACCTACCAGTCCGTGTCCGGCACCGGCAAGGAAGCCATGGACGAATTGTGGCTCCAGACCAAGGGCATCTACGTGCCCGGCCAGGAGGTGGAACCCAAGGTCTATCCCAAGCAGATCGCCTTCAACGTCATTCCCCATATCGACGTCTTCCTGGAGGACGGCCAGACCAAGGAGGAATGGAAGATGACGGCCGAGACAAAAAAGATCCTCGACAAGTCCATCAAGGTCACCGCCACCTGCGTGCGCGTGCCCGTCTTTGTCGGCCACTCCGAGGCGATCAACATCGAATTCGAGGACGACCTCGATGAGGCCGAGGCCCGCGAGATCCTGCGCGAGGCTCCGGGCGTGCTCGTCGTCGACAAGCGTGAAGACGGCGGCTACATCACCCCGGTCGATTGCGTCGGCGAATACGCCACCTACGTCAGCCGCATCCGCCAGGATCCGACCCTCGACAGCGGCCTCAACATCTGGGTGGTGTCGGACAACCTGCGCAAGGGGGCCGCCCTCAACGCGGTGCAGATCGCGGAGCTTCTGGGCCGCCGCGTCCTGAAAAAGGGCTGAGCCTCCCGGCCCCGCTCAATCCGCCAGCGTCGCCAGTGCCGATTGCCGGTCCCCGGGCTTGAGCTTGAGGAATGCCGCCCGCGCCTTGCGGATGTCGGCGTCCTTGCCCGTCTCCTCCGCGAGCCGCAACGCCTTGACCACCGGATCGTCCGCGCTGCGGATGAAGGCCAGCGCCTTCGCGAGCTTGCCCATGGTCTCCCGATCGATCGATGTCTCGGACACGTTCTGCCTCCTTCGGGCCTTCCGGGCCCTGACCGCCCTATCTTTCACATTGCCATCGGCGCACGCAAGCGCCCAATCCCTAACATTTGGTAAACAGAACTCAATTTATCATTTTTTATCAACGACTTACCAGTTTGTCCACGCGTGGACACACCCTTCTCAGACCTTCCGGAACGCCCCGCTCCCGGCGTCGTAGCACTCGAGGCCCCCCTCGCTGATGTCCTTCCAGATGCCGTGAAGCTGCAGGCGGCCTTCCGCGACCGCCTTCGAGACGAAGGGAAAGGTCATCAGGTTCGTGAGGCTGACGAGGATCGCCTCGCGCTCCAGCGCCCGCAGGGTGCCTGTGCGGTCTAGGCCCCGCAGCACCACCCGCGCATATCCGGGCTCCAGGATCGTCAGCCATTGTCCGACGAAACTGTCCGCGGCGGGAGCGTCGGGGGCGGCCGTAAACAGGTCGAGACAGCCCTCGACCCCGCCGCATCCGAAATGACCCATTACGATCAGATGCTCGACGTGCAGTATCGTCACCGCGTATTCGATGGTGGCGGACGTGCCCCGCACCGCGCTGTCCGGCCGGCAGTCGGGCACGAGGTTTGCGATGTTGCGGTGCACGAAGAAATCCCCCGCCTCCCCGCCAAAGACGTCCGTCACCATGACGCGGCTGTCGCAGCACGCGATGATCATGGCCCGCGGACGCTGCCCTTCCGAGGCCAGCGCCGCGAGCCGCGCCAGCGTCTTCGGCCCCAGGCTGGCCTGCCATTGCCGGTACCGGTCAATTAGAAAGGTCGGCAGGGGGCTGGCCTGTCGCATGGACACTCCGGATCGCCAGGATCGATGGAGCTACTTTGCCTAAACTTGGCCCGAGATAAACAGCGAACGCGAAGCCGTTCGGTCGCAACGATAAGCCTCTGTTGACCCAGTTCCGCCATGGTGCCCGCGGGGAACGAGATGGGGGCATCATGGGTGCGGAATTTCACTACGTGTCGGCGCAGGAAGGCGTCGTGCTGGACACGGCGCGGATCATGATCCTGCGGCGTTCCCTCGGGGACCAGCGGACCCGCGAGGTCGTCGAGGAAGTCGTCTTCCATCTGACTGACCGCATGGGATTGCTGCGCGACGCCCTCGACCGCGGCAGGTCCGACGAGGCGCAGACCCTGTCGGCCAGGCTCGCGGCCCTCAGCGAACAGGTCGGACTAACCACCTTCGCGCGCGTGGCCCGCGATCTGACCCGCTGCATCGAGGCCGGGGACGAGATCGCCATGGCCTCCGTCTCGGCGCGGCTCGAACGGCTCGCCGAGGACTCGCTCTTTTCCGTTATCCGCTATGCCGATCAATCCGCCTTGTAGCAGGCGGCGGCACGGGGATACGCTCGGGCGCGTTCTCCGGAGGAAGAGTTCATGCCCCTGCTCCCCGCGCCGACCCCGCGGACCGTCCCGCTCCATGTGATCCGTTCGGACGGACTGGCTGGCTGGCTCGCGGATCAGCCGTCGCACCGGCAGACCTGGGTGAAGGCCATGGGGTTCGCCGCCGGCCTGGGAGAGACGCTCGTCCTGCCCGGACCGGACGGCACGCCTGATGCCGCCCTGTTCGGATGGGGAACCCGCGAGGCCCGGGCGCGCGACCGGTTCCATCTTGCAGCCGCGGCTTTGAAACTGCCGGCCGGCGACTACGCCCTGCACGCGGAGGCCTCGGAGCTTTCGCCAGGGATCGAGGCCCTCGGCTGGGAACTCGCAAACTACCGCTTCGATCGCTACAAGGCGGCCGCTTCCGCCCAGGCGGCCCTCGTCTGCCCGGCGGGCGTGGATGCGCGCCGCGTCGAAATCGTCGCGGAGGCCGCCGCCCTCACGCAGGATCTGATCAACACGCCCGCGCGCGATCTCGGCCCGCAGGCCCTAGAGGCCGCAGCCCTGGCCCTCGCCGGACGCCATGGTGCCACGACCGATGTGCTCCGGGGCGATAGGCTCTGCGCCGAGTTTCCCATGATCGATGCGGTGGGAGCCGCGGCCGTCGAGCCTCCGCGCCTCGTCGATCTGCGCTGGGGCCGGACCGGTGCCCCGAGGGTCACGCTGGTTGGCAAGGGGGTCTGCTTCGACACGGGCGGGCTCAACATCAAGCCGGGCTCTTCCATGGGCCTGATGAAAAAGGACATGGGCGGAGCCGCGACGGCCCTCGGGCTCGCGGACATGATCATGGCGCTCGGCCTCGACCTGAACCTTCGCGTCCTCCTCCCGATCGTGGAGAACGCCATCGCCGGACCCGCGATACGCCCCGGGGACATCCTGCGCAGCCGCAAGGGCCTCAGCGTCGAGGTCAACAACACCGACGCCGAGGGGCGGCTCATCCTCGGGGACGCCCTCGCGCTCGCGGACGAGGAGCAGCCGGACCTGATCGTGAGCCTCGCGACGCTCACCGGGGCCGCCCGCGTGGCCCTGGGACCCGACATGCCGCCGTTCTTCACCGAGGACGAGCCGCTGGCCGCGGCCCTGGCCGATGCGGCCGTCACGGAAGCCGACCCCCTGTGGCGGCTGCCGTTCTGGACGCCCTATGAGGGGCTGATCGAGCCCGGGATCGCGGATCTCGACAACGCGCCGGGCGGCGGCATGGCCGGCGCCATCACCGCGGCACTTTTCCTGCGCCGGTTCGTGACCGAGAGCCCGCGGTATCTGCACGTCGACCTCTACGGCTGGACGCCGGTGGCGAAACCCGGACGGCCGAAGGGCGGAGCGTTTCAGGCAGCCCGCGCCTTGCTTCGGGTGCTGGAGGATCGGTTCTGTACCACGATCTGAGCGCCTTCGCCGCGCGGCTTATGCCGGCGCGGACCGATCTGGCGGCCCTGCGACTGAAGGGCAGGGTGGAGGCCGCGCGGTTCGTCGAGGGCGTCCCGCACCGCGTCGCGGCAAGCCTGCTTGATCTGACGTCCACGCCGGACCCGGCCGCAGGTCTCGCGACGCAGCTTTTGTTTGGCGAGCCCTTCACCGTCTATGAGGTGCGCCCGGACGGCCTCGCCTGGGGCCAGAGCGAGCGGGACGGCTACGTCGGCTATGTCGCGGCTGATGGCCTCGGGGAGGCCCGCGCAGACGGGCGACCCCTGACGTCGCTCTCGGGGCATCGCTATGCCTCCGCCAGTCTCAAGGCGCGCACGCTTCAGGAGCTTCCCTTTCTTGCGGATCTGGACGCCGGGACGCAGGCCAACGGCTTCACGGCTCTCCGGGACGGCGGCTTCACGCCGACGCCGCATCTGGCCCCCGTCCCCGGCGATTTCGTCGCACAGGCCGAACGCCTCCTCGGTGCGCCGTACCTTTGGGGAGGGCGCAGTCCCCGGGGGCTCGACTGCTCGGCGCTCGTGCAACTGGCCCTGATGGCCACGGGCTTTCCCGCACCGCGGGACTCCGACATGCAGGCGGCCTTGCTCGGGTCGAACCCGGGCGACGCGCCGCCACGCCGGGGCGACCTGGTGTTCTGGCGCGGCCATGTCGGGATCCTGCTGGACGCCGCCATGCTGATCCACGCCAACGCGCATCACATGGCCGTCGCGGTGGAGCCTCTGTCGGTCGCGGTCACGCGGATCCGGGCCGCCGGCGGCGGCGAGATCACAGGCCGCAGAAGGCTCGCGACCCTGCCCGGACCGGTTGGCGACATGCAGGATCGCACATGACCCCCCGTCACGCCTGGCTCGAGCCCCACACGAACACGCAACTGACCGAAGCCGAGGCTCTGGCACGAATGTCACAGGCCCGGATCGTGCTCCTCGGCGAGCGTCACGACCGCGCCGAGGATCACCTCTGGCAGGCGGACACGCTCGCGGGCCTCGTCGCGCTGCGATCCCCGGTGATCGTGGGGTTCGAGATGTTCCCGCGCAGTGCACAGCCGGCGTTGGACGCCTGGGCAGGGCATCACATCTCCTTCGAGGCGTTTCTCGACCAGACGCGCTGGCAGGAGGTCTGGGGGTTCGATCCGGCGCTCTACCGCCCGATTTTCGATCTGTGCCGGGCACACCGCCTGTCCCTGCGCGGGCTCAACATTTCGCGTCCGCTGGTGACGGAAATAGGCCGGGACGGCTGGCAGGCGGTCCCGTCCGAGGACCGCGACTGGTTCACGCCGGCGCGTCCCGCCGGGCCGGCATACCGCCACTATCTGTTCGAGATCACCGGCGGCGTGCGCCCCGGTCGCGCCGCTCAGGGCCCGGATGATCCGGCCTTCGACCGGTTCGTGCGCGCGCAGCAATCCTGGGACCGCGCCTTCGCCTGCACGCTGGCCGAGGCCGCATTCGCGACACCGGACGCTCTGGTCGTGGCTCTGATCGGACGCGGACACCTGGAATACGGGTTCGGGGTTGCGGATCAACTCGACGATCTCGGCCTGTCGAACGTGATGACGGCCTTGCCCGACGCCCCGAAGGACGCTGGCCAGATCGCCGACATGGTTCATCTCGGCGGAGCCCCGGACGGGCGGGAGACACCTTGGCACGGTTGATAAACCTGAAGCGGGCTGTAAGGATCAGGCATCGGATCTGCTCGCTATCGAGGATAAGCCTTGGCCCTACCCCGCACCGGCACCGCCCTGTTGATCATCGACGTGCAGAACGATTTCTGCCCGGGCGGGGCGCTCGCCGTCGCGGACGGGAACGAGGTGGTGGCACCGATCAACCAAATGGCGGCGGCCTTCGGGACCCGGGTCCTGACCCAGGACTGGCACCCCGCCGACCACCGCTCCTTTGCCACCAACACCCCCGGAGCCGAACCCTTCTCGACCACGCAGATGAGTTACGGCCCGCAGGTTCTGTGGCCCGTGCATTGCGTCCAGGGAACGCCGGGGGCGGCGTTCCATCCCGGCCTCGTGACCGATACGGCGGATCTGATCCTGCGCAAGGGGACGAGAGCGGAAATCGACAGCTATTCCGCGTTCTTCGAGAACGACCGGACGACACCTACGGGGCTTGCGGGGTACCTGCGGGAGCGGTCCGTGACGGCGGTGTGGCTTGCGGGGCTCGCCACCGATTTCTGCGTCACCTATTCGGCGCTCGACGCAGCACGGCTGGGGTTCACCGTGACCGTGGTCGAGGATGCCTGCCGCGCCATCGACCTCGACGGCTCGCTCGCGGCTGCGTTCTCGGGCCTGGCGGAGGCGGGCGTGGCCCGGACCCGGACCGCTGATCTGCTGGAGCGGATGCCATGACCGACATCGCGCGCCGGGTCTATGATCACGCCTGGCGGATCGATCCCATCGTCCGCTCGCTGCTAGATACGGATTTCTACAAGCTTCTGATGCTGCAGACCGTCTTCCAGCGGCATGCGGACGTGCAGGTCGAGTTCAGCCTCATCAACCGCAGCGTCTCCATCCCCGTGGCGGAGATGATCGACGAGGCGGACCTTCGCGGCCAGCTCGATCATATCCGCGGTCTGCGCCTCAGCCGCGGCGAGTCGACCTGGCTGCGGGGCAACACCTTCTACGGCAAGAGACAGATGTTCAGCCCGGCCTTCATGTCCTGGCTCGAGGATTTCTCCATGCCGGACTACAGGCTCGAACGGCGCGGCGATCAGTACGAACTGACCTTCGCCGGGTCCTGGCCCGAGGTCATGATGTGGGAGATCCCCGCCCTCGCCGTCCTGATGGAATTGCGCAGCCGCGCCGTGCTCAAGGGCATGGGACGCTTCGAGATCGAGGTGCTCTATGCCCGCGCCATGACGCGGGTCTGGGAGAAGATCGAGCGCCTGCGCGCCCTGCCCGACCTCCGCATCTCCGATTTCGGGACGCGGCGGCGGCATTCCTTTTTGTGGCAGGATTGGTGCGTTCAGGCCATGATGGAGGGTCTGGGCGACAAGTTTCTTGGATCATCGAACTGCCTCATCGCCCTCAGGCGCGAGGTGGAGGCGATCGGGACGAACGCCCACGAGTTGCCCATGGTCTATGCGGCCCTCGCCGAGACGGACGCGGACCTCGCGCAGGCTCCGTACAGGGTCCTGGAGAACTGGCACCGCGACTATGACGGGAACCTGCGCATCATCCTGCCCGATACCTACGGCACGAAGGGGTTTCTCGAGCGCGCACCCGACTGGCTGGCTTCCTGGACCGGCATCCGGATCGACAGCGGCCACCCCGAGGAGGGTGCCGAGACGGCCATCGCCTGGTGGAAGAGCCGGGGGCAGGACCCGGGACAAAAGCTGGTGATATTTTCCGACGGGCTCGATGTCGCGCGGATCGAGAGCCTTTATGCGCAGTTCCAGGGACGCGTGAAGCTCGGGTTTGGCTGGGGGACGTTGCTCACCAACGATTTCCGCGGGCTCGCACCGCAGGACGCGCTGGCACCATTCAGCCTCGTGTGCAAGGCCGTCAGCGCGAACGGCCGGCCGACAGTCAAGCTGTCGGACAACCCCGCCAAGGCAATCGGGTCCCCGGACCAGATCGCACGTTACAAGCGGGTGTTTGGCGTGGGCGCACAGGTCGAGGAGGACGTGCTGGTCTGACGCATCGGCGCAAGCCGTTACCTCGATGTCCGTCGCCAGACCGGGCCGTCACTCCGCGTTCTGCGCGATCCAAGACCGCAGAAACGCAATTTCCTCCGTCTGACTGGCGATGATCTCGGCAGCGAGGGTGCGCAATTCCGCATCCGTCCCGTGTTCGAGGACGACCGTCGCCATGTCGATGGCCCCCTGGTGGTGCGGGATCATGCCCCGCGCGAAATCGATGTCCGCATCGCCGGTGAAGGCGATGTCCATGTCCGCGTGCATCCGATCGTTGGCGGCGCGATAGCCTGCGGTCACGGGAGACCCGTCGTGGGCCGCACCCGCCTCGGAATGCCCGCCGTGGTCCATCTGAGCGAAGGCCGGTGAGGCGACAAGCAGGGTCAGGATCAGAAAGGCGCGACGCATGGTTGATCTCCGGGTCGAGTGTCGATTGGCACTGTGTGCACGTTGCCATCGGGGCAGGGTCAAGTCGCATTTTCGTGAGCCACGCCTTGACCTTCCCATGCTTGGAAGACGCATATCGGGACCGTGATCCAGGGAGAGCGCATCATGGCCGTGGCGGGGCAGACTACGGAATTCGATCTTTTGGTGGACGGCATGAACTGCGCCTCCTGCGTCGGGCGCGTCGAGCGGGGTATCCGGGCCGTGCCGGGCGTCGCTTCGGCCGAGGTGAACCTCGTGACCGGGTGCGCGCATGTGACACCCGGACCGGACGGGGTCGCCGCGGAGGCCGTGGCGGCGGCCGTGGCGGAGCTCGGCTATCCTGCCCGGTCCGAGGTCGTGACCCTTGCGGTCGAGGACATGACCTGCGCCTCCTGCGTGGGCCGGGTGGAACGGGCGATCGCGGCCGTCCCGGGGGTCCGCGGCGTGACGGTGAACCTCGCGACGGGTCGGGCGAGGGTCGAGGCGCTGGCGGGCGCAGTCTCCCGCGGGGCGCTGATCGAGGCGGTCCAGGGCGCGGGCTATGGGGCGAGGGCGGCCGGGCCGGCCAAGGAGATGACCGAGGAGGATCACGGGCCGCAACGTCGGGCGCTGGTCGTGGCGGCGATTTTAACGGCCCCACTGTTCGTCCTCGAGATGGGGGGGCATGCGGTTCCCGCGTTCCACCACTGGCTCCGCGGGGTGATGGGCACGCAGGTCTTGTTCGGCCTTCAGTTCGTGCTGGCGAGCCTCGTGCTGTTCGGACCGGGTAGGGTGTTTTTCGTCAAGGGCTGGCCCGCGTTGCGGCGAGGGGCTCCGGACATGAACGCGCTGGTGATGGTGGGCACGTTCGCGGCCTGGGGGTATTCGAGCGTCGCCACGTTCGTGCCGGCGATCCTGCCGGCCGGCTCGGTGCACGTCTATTTCGAGGCGGTGGGGGTGATCGTCACGCTGGTCCTGCTGGGCCGGTGGCTGGAGGCGCGAGCGAAAGGCCGGTCGAACGCGGCCATCGCGCGCCTCGTTGGCTTGCAGCCCCGGACGGCGCGGGTGATGCGCGACGGGCAGGAGATCGAGACCGAGGCGGCGGACTTGATCGTGGGGGACGTCGTGCGGGTCAGGCCGGGCGAGCGGGTGGCGTCGGACGGGGTGGTGGTCACCGGCGCGTCCTTCGTGGACGAGGCGATGGTGACCGGCGAGCCCGTTCCGGTCGAGAAGACGGCCGGGGCAGAGGTGGTGGGCGGCACCATCAACGGCTCCGGCAGCTTCGATTTCGAGGTGCTGCGGGTCGGGTCGGAGACCGTTCTGGCCCAGATCGCGGCCCTCGTCGCGGAGGCGCAGGCGGACAAGCTGCCGGTGCAGGCGCTGGTGGACCGGGTGACGCTCTGGTTCGTGCCTGCGGTGATGGCCGCAGCCGCGGTGACGCTCGCGGTCTGGCTGGTCTTCGGGCCGGATGTCGGGATGGCGGTGGTGGCGGCGGTGGCGGTGCTGATCGTCGCCTGTCCCTGCGCGATGGGGCTGGCGGTGCCGGTATCGATCCTGGTCGGATCGGGACGAGCGGCGGAGATGGGGCTCCTGTTCCGCCGGGGAGCGGCACTTCAGCAGTTGTCCGGGGTGGACGTGGTGGCCTTCGACAAGACGGGCACGCTGACCGAGGGCAAGCCCCGGCTGACGGATCTGATCACGAGCCCTGGGTTCACGCGGACGAAGGCGCTTGCGCTCGCCGCCGCAGTGGAGGCGCGGGCGGAGCATCCGGTGGCGCGCGCCATCGTGACGGCGGCCGGGTCGGAGGGTCTGGCGATCGCGGAGGCGGAAGGCTTCGAGGCCACGGCGGGCCTCGGGGCGGCTGGCCGTGTGGACGGGTCCATCGTGCGGGTCGGGACCGCCCGGTTTTTCGGGGATGTGGATATGTCGGGGTTCGCGGCGGAGGCCACACGGCTGGAGGGGATGGGGCGGGGGCCGCTCTATCTTTCGGTGGACGGGCGGGCCGCGGCGGTGATGGCGGTGTCGGACGAGGTCAAGCCGGGGGCGAAGGCGGCGGTCGCTGCGCTCAGGACCCGCGGGATCGAGGTGGTGATGGTCACGGGCGACAACCGACGGACGGCGGAGGCGGTGGCGGGTCTATTGGGAATCGGGCATGTCGTGGCCGAGGTGCTGCCGGGAGGCAAGGTGGACGCCGTCAAGGATCTGCAGGGCGGCGGGCGGCGCGTGGCGTTCGTGGGCGACGGCGTGAACGATGCGCCGGCGTTGGCCCAGGCTGAGGTCGGGATCGCGATCGGGACAGGGACGGACGTGGCGATCGAGGCGGCGGACGTGGTGCTGATGTCGGGCGATCCGGGGCGGGTGCCGGACGCCGTGGCCCTCGCGAAGGCGGTGATCCGCAACGTCCGGCAGAACCTGTTCTGGGCCTTTGCCTACAACGTGGCGCTGATCCCGGTGGCGGCGGGGGTGCTCTATCCAGCGTTCGGGCTGTTGTTGTCGCCGGTGCTCGCGGCGGGTGCCATGGCGATCTCGAGCGTGAGCGTAGTCACCAATGCCTTGCGGCTCCGGCGGTTCCGGAGGGCGGGCACGTGAACATCGGGGCGGCGGCGCGGGCGTCGGGCGTATCGGCCAAGATGATCCGCTACTATGAGGAGATCGGCCTGCTGCCGCCGGCGGGGCGTAGCGCGAACCGGTACCGGGTCTATTCGGAGGCGGAGGTCCATACGCTCGGGTTCATCCGGCGGGCCCGGTCGCTGGGCTTCTCGGTCCCGAAGATCGCGGCGCTGGTGGCGCTGTGGCGGGACAAGGGGCGCGCGAGCGCCGAGGTCAAGGCCATCGCCGAGGCGCATGTGGCGGAGCTGGAGGCAAAGGCGGAGGCGCTGGCGACCATGGCGCGCACGCTGCGGCACCTGGCGGCCCATTGCCACGGCGACGCCCGGCCCGACTGCCCGATCCTCGAGGATCTGGCAGGCAAAGCCGACTGATGGCATCTTGTCCACGCGTGGACAGATTGCTATCCATATGATATCGTTCAATATTAATGTTTTCATTCACCATCTGGAAAGGTTTGCGCCGCGGTCGTTCCGCGCCCGTGTCGACGCGGCGGACTCCGCCGCGGCCGCCCTGTGCAAGGGGAGGAGCCGATGGGGCGGGACCCTTTCGCGGCGACGGTCGTTCGGCTAAGACGCGCCCTGAGACTGCCGAAGGATTGGCCACATGAACGCTCTCGATACCGTACTGACGCCGATTCACCGAGCGGGATGGCCGTTCATCGCGATCTTCGGCGCGGTGAGCCTCGGGCTGTTTTTCGTCTGGGAGCCCCTGGGCTGGGCCGGGCTGATCCTGACGGCGTGGTGCGTGTATTTCTTTCGGGATCCGGCGCGGACGGTCCCGCAGCGCGACGGATTGATCGTGAGCCCGGCGGACGGCGTCGTGCAGATGATCGGGATGGCGGTGCCGCCGGCGGAGCTGGAGATGGGGCCGGAGCCGCGGCTGCGCATCTCGGTGTTTCTCAACGTCTTCAACGTGCACGTGAACCGGGTGCCCATTGGCGGGGTGATCGGCAAAAGCGTCTACCGGCCCGGCAAGTTCCTGAACGCGGCCCTCGACAAGGCGTCCGAGGACAACGAGCGCCAGGCGATCCGCATCGACCTGCCCGGCGGCGGACAGGTCGCGATGACGCAGATCGCGGGGCTGGTGGCGCGGCGGATCGTCTGCACCCTGCGCGAGGGCCAGAGCGTCGAGACCGGCGTGCGGCTGGGGCTGATCCGGTTCGGCAGCCGCTGCGACGTGTACCTCGAGCCGGGCATGACGCCCATGGTCGCGGTGGGCAGCCACACGGTCGGCGGCGAGACGGTGATCGCGGACCGGGCCGCCACGGAACCCGCCCGCGCGGGCGCGGTGCGCTAGGATGGCCCTGCCCCCGTCCCGCCTGCGCGGCCTGCCCGTGGTGGCCCTTGCGCCGAGCGTCATCACGGTGATGGCGCTTCTGGCGGGGCTGAGCTCGATCCGCTTCGCCATCGAGGGCCAATACCGCCTCGCCGTCCTCGCCATCATCTTCGCGGCCCTCGCGGACGGAATGGACGGGCGGATGGCGCGGATGCTCAATTCCACCAGCCGGTTCGGCGCGGAACTGGATTCGCTGGCGGATTTCGTGAGCTTCGGCGTGGCACCCGCCATGCTGATCTATCAGTGGACGGTGCAGGAGGCGCAGGGACCGGGCTGGGTGGCGGTGCTGTTCTTTGCAACCTGCGCCGCCCTGCGTCTGGCGCGGTTCAACGCAGAGATCGACCCCCCTGCCCCGCCCGCCGCCTGGCAGCGCAACTTCTTCACCGGAGTGCCGGCGCCCGCCGCGGGGGGCCTCGCGCTGTTCTGGCTGTTTTTGTCCCTCGCCACGGGCTGGGAGGTCTGCCGCTCGCCGTATCTGAACCTCGTCTGGCTGGTGATCGTGGGCCTCCTGATGATCTCCCGCATCCCGACGTTTTCGGTGAAGAAGGCGCGCATGCGGCGGGATCTGGTGCTGCCGGTCATGCTCGGGACGGGCCTGATGGCGGCGGCCGTCCTGAGCCTGCCCTGGCTGTCGCTGGTGGTTATCTCGGTCGCGTATCTCGTCTCGATACCGTTCGCGATGGTGTCGGCCGGGCGTCAGCGGCGGCAGGCGGAGGCCTGAGCGCGGCCCCATGACAGTTGCCAAACGGGGGTCGCGGGGCCCATAGCTTGGGCAAAATCTCGGGAGGACCGATCTTGAAGGACACGACCCCACCTGCCCTGCGCTCGCGCGCGTGGTTCGACAATCCGTCCAATCCGGACATGACGGCGCTCTATCTGGAGCGGTACCTGAACTACGGGATCAGCCGGGAGGAGTTGCAGTCGGGCAAGCCGATCATCGGGATCGCCCAGACCGGATCCGATCTGAGCCCCTGCAACCGCCACCATATCGAGCTTGCGAAACGCGTGCGCGACGGCATCCGCGACCAGGGCGGCGTGCCCATCGAGTTTCCGGTGCATCCCATCCAGGAGACCGGCAAGCGGCCCACGGCCGCACTCGACCGGAACCTCACGTATCTGGGGCTGGTGGAGGTATTGTACGGCTATCCCATCGACGGCGTCGTGCTGACCATCGGCTGCGACAAGACGACACCTGCACTCCTGATGGCGGCGGCGACGGTGAACATCCCGGCGATCGCCCTGTCGGTCGGGCCGATGCTGAACGGCTGGTTCCGTGGCGAGCGCACCGGGTCGGGCACGGTGGTGTGGAAGGCACGCGAGCTGATGGCCACGGGCGAGATCGACTATGCGGGCTTTCTCGACGTGGTGGCGTCATCCGCCCCGTCCACGGGCTATTGCAACACGATGGGCACGGCCACGACGATGAACAGCCTCGCGGAAGCGCTGGGGATGCAGCTGCCGGGCGGGGCCGCGATCCCCGCTCCCTACCGCGACCGGCAGGAGATGGCCTGGCGCACAGGGATGCGGATCGTGGACATGGTGCGCGAGGATCTGAAGCCCTCGGAGATAATGACGCGGCCGGCGTTTCTGAATGCGATCAAGGTCAATTCGGCCATCGGCGGCTCCACCAACGCACCGATCCACCTCAATGCCATCGCGCGGCATCTGGGGGTGGAGTTGAACATCGAGGACTGGCAGACCCACGGCGAGCACATCCCGCTCCTCGTCAATCTTCAGCCGGCCGGCGAATATCTCGGCGAGGACTATTATCACGCGGGCGGGGTGCCGGCGGTGATGGGCCAGCTGATCGCGCAGGATCTGATCGACGTGGAGGCGATGACCGTCAGCGGGAAGACGGTGGGGGAGTGTTATACCGGGGCCGCGATCATGGACGAGAAGGTGATCCGCCCGTTCGACCGTCCTTTGAAGCTGCGCGCGGGGTTCCTCGTGCTGACCGGCAACGTGTTCCATTCGGCGGTGATGAAGACCAGCGTGATCTCGCCGGAGTTCCGGGAGCGGTATCTGTCGAACCCCGAGACGCCCAACCGGTTCGAGGGGCGCTGCGTGGTCTTCGACGGGCCGGAGGATTATCACGCGCGCATCGACGATCCCGCCCTCGCCATCGACGAGAACACCATGCTGTTCATTCGCGGCGTGGGGCCGAAAGGCTATCCGGGCTCGGCGGAGGTGGTGAACATGCGCGCGCCGGACTATCTGCTCAAACAGGGGATCACGGCGCTGGTTTGCGTGGGCGACGGGCGGCAGTCCGGGACATCGGGCAGCCCGTCTATCCTGAACGCCTCGCCGGAGGCGGCGTCCGGAGGCGGGCTCGCTCTGTTGCAGACGGACGACCGGGTGGTGATGGATCTCAATACCGGCCGGCTCGACGTGGTCCTGTCGGACGGGGTGCTTGCGGCGCGGCGTGCGGCGCTCGCGGAGGCGGGCGGGTACAAGTATCCCGATCACCAGACGCCCTGGCAGGAGATCCAGCGCGGCATCGTGAGCGAGCTCGAGACCGGTGCGGTGCTGGAACCGGCAGTGAAGTACCAGCGGATCGCGCAGACCATGGGGATCCCGCGCGACAACCACTGACGCGGGCCGGTGTGCTTGGCGTCCGACTGCAAGCAGGCGGCGTTCAACGATTTTGTGACCGCGGTCCGGTCGGGCGGATTGGGCGATGCGTGCGTGCGCGCTAAGCTCTTCCCGAGTGTCCAGCTCGGGAGGCGTCATGGTGGTCTGGCTTCGGTATCTTGTGGTGCTTCTGGGGCTCGTGCCGACGGCGCTTCGGGCGGACGACGGGGTGATGGTCGATACGGCCATCGTGCTGGCGGTGGACGTCTCTGGGTCGATGGATCCCGAGGAGCTGGCGGTGCAGCGCGCGGGCTATCTCGAGGCGCTCCGTCACCCCGATCTGATGCGGATCGTGCAGGCGGGACCCATTGGGCGGATCGCCATCAGCCATTTCGAATGGGCTGGGCAGCCGCGCCGGAGCGAGACCGTGGCCTGGCGGGTGATCGAGAACCCCGACGACATCTCGGCCTTCGCGGCGGAGATCGAGGCGATCTCGCTGCGCACAAGTTTCGGCACGTCGATCTCGGGCGCCATCGACCATGCGCTCGAGGTCATCGCCGCAGCCGAGTTCGGCGCGGATCGCTGGGTGATCGACGTGTCGGGCGACGGGCCGAACAACATGGGCGATCCGGTGGACGAGGCGCGGGACCGGGCACTCGACCTCGGGGTGACCATCAACGGGCTGCCGATCATCCTGCGGCCGTCGCGGGGAATGGCGGATCTCGCGGCCTATTACGAGGCCTGCGTGACGGGCGGCCCGGGGTCCTTCGTGATGGCAGCGCGCAGCCGCGAGGAACTGGCCCCGGCGATTCAGCGCAAGCTGTTCCGCGAGCTCTATGGCGCCGCGCCGGAACGGATCTACCGCGCGCAGGCCCAGACCGAGGGGCCGCCGGACATCGATTGCCTCATCGGCGAGAAACTGCGCCTGCAGCGAGGGCGGGTTCCCATCGTCACGCCGCCCTGAGGGGGATCAGGCCAGCATCGCCTCCAGCGTCTCGATCCGGTCGGCCTCATGGGGCGGTTTGTCCCAGCGCAGGCGGCTGATGCGCGGAAAGCGCATGGCAAGGCCGGATTTGTGGCGGGGCGAGCGGTTGAGGCCCTCGAAGGCGATCTCAAGGACGAGGCCGTGGCCGGGTTCGGCGCGGACGGCGCGGACGGGGCCGAAGCGGTCGGTGGTGTTGTTGCGCACGAACCGGTCGATCTCCGCGAGTTCGGCGTCGGTGAAGCCGAAATAGGCCTTGCCCACGGGGACGAGATCGCCCGCGTCGGTCCAGACGCCGAAGGTGTAGTCCGAATAGAAACCCGAGCGTTTGCCGTGGCCCATCTGGGCGTACATCAGGACCGCGTCGATCAGGTTGGGGTCGCGTTTCCATTTCCACCAGAGGCCCTTGGGGCGACCGGGCAGATAGGGGGCATCGCGGCGCTTGAGCATCACGCCCTCGATGACGGCCTCGGGCGGGGCGGCGCGCAGGGCGGCGAGCGCGGGCCAGCCCTCGAAGGGCAGGAGCGGCGAGCGGCTGAAGCGGGCGGGGTCGAGGCCGGTGAGG
>JBBQYB010000028.1:0-27489 GCA_038209095.1 Rhodobacterales bacterium | reverse complement strand
CGCCGCCTCAGGCGCGGCGTCTTCCATTCGATCGTCGACCTCCAGGCCGCCATCAACCGCTTCCTTGCCGAGCACAACCAGAACCCCAAGCCCTTCAAGTGGACCGCCAACCCCGACAAGATCATCGCCGCCGTCAAGCGTGGGCACCAAGCGTAAGATTCCATCCATTAGTAGCTTTACCACTTCTGGGGCACCTTCTATCGGCAATGCTCTTTCCCATATGAGCGAAGTTACGTTTCTCGCCCATTGCGTTGGTGCCCCAGGGCTTGCGCCCCCGGCCCAAAGCTGTCAGCCTAATTAATCGCTGTGATTGTCCACAGTCAGCCTATCGTGATCTGACGGATCTTGCTTCGGCAAATGGACGTTATTAGCTCGCCACCCCGTGGCTGTTTTAAGCCTTTGCGGCCCAGAACGTACTAGGTCAGCAGAACCGAACCCGTCTTACTGCCTAACCCTGCGCTCCGTGCACCGCATGGCAGGGCAGGCTGACTGGACGTTAACCTCTCCTAAAATACGGTCAACAAAAAAAATTTTGAGGCATTAAATCAATAACTTACCTCTTTGTCCACGCGTGGACAAACCCCCTGTCCGCACTTCGCTCGCTCCCTCAGGCGATATACTCCCGATACTCGTCCTCGTCCATCAGACCGTCCAACTCCGAAGGATCGGCCAGCGTCATCTTAAAGAACCAGCCGTTTTCCAGCGGGTCCTCGTTGACCAGCGCCGGCGTCTCCACGATGGCGGGGTTGATCTCCGTGATCTGCCCGTCCAGCGGGGCCACGATATCGGAGGCTGCCTTCACGCTCTCGATGGTGACGATCTCCTCGCCCTTGACCACCGTCTTGCCTTCCTCGGGCAGTTCCACGAACACCAGATCCCCGAGCTGTTCGGCGGCGTGCTCGGTGATCCCCACGATCACCTCGTCCCCGTCCAGCTTGAGCCACTCGTGCTCCTCGGTGTATTTCAGCATCGATCTCTCCGTGGTTCAGGCCCGCTTGAAGCCCGGTTTGACAAAGGGCAGCGGCACCACCCTTACAGCCGACATCTTGCCGCGCAAAAGCCCGAAAACAACCGTCCCCGGCGCAGACAGTTCCGCCGGCAGATAGCCCATGGCCAAAGGCCCCCCGAGGCTCGGCCCGAACCCGCCCGAGGTGACCGACCCCAGTGCCGGCCCGTCGGCGGTCTGATGCAGGCTCACGCCCGGGCGCATCGGGGCCCGGCCCTCGGGGACCAGCCCCACCCGCAGTCGGGCCGCACCCGCCTCGATCTGCCCGAGGATCACGTCCGCGCCCGGAAACCCGCCCGCCCGCGCCCCGCCCGTCCGGCGCACGGCCGGGATGGCCCATTTCAGCGCCGCCTCCACCGGCGTCGTGTTCGCGTCGATGTCCTGCCCGTAAAGGCACAGCCCCGCCTCGAGGCGCAGTGAGTCCCGCGCCCCAAGCCCGATGGGCAGCACCGAAGGATCCTCCAGCAGCCACCGCGTCAGATCCACCGTCATCTCGGCCGGCACCGAAATCTCGAACCCGTCCTCGCCGGTATAGCCCGAGCGCGAGACGACCACCGGGATGCCCCGTAGGTTCAGCGCCCGCACGTCCATGAACCGCATCAGCGCCACGTCGGCATGGAGCCGCGCCAGCGCCGCCTCCGCCCCCGGCCCCTGCACGGCGAGAAGCCCGCGCTCGAGCACCTCGACCTCGCAGACATCCCCGAGCCCCGTCCGGAGAAGCGCCACGTCCTGCGCCTTGCAGGCGGCATTGACGACGAGAAACAGGTGATCGCCCCGGTTCGCCACCATCAGATCATCGAGGATCCCGCCCACTGCGTTCGTGAACAGCCCGTAGCGCTGGCGTCCCTCCGCGAGCCCCACCACGTCCATCGGGATCAGCCGCTCCAAAGCCAAAGCCGCGTCGCGCAGGCTGCCCGACTTCGGCCGCAGAATTACCTGCCCCATGTGGCTCACATCGAACAAGCCGGCCTGCCCGCGCACGTGCAGATGCTCGGCCAGCACGCCCGCCGGATACTGGATCGGCATATCAAAGCCCGCGAAGCCCGTCATCTTCGCCCCGAGCGAGACATGCATCCCGTGAAGCGGCGTGCGGTGCAGCTGTTCCGTCATCTCGGCGTCCTCCCGGCCCGCACCTCGCCGGCACGGCCAACCATAAGCAGCACGCCTGTCAGCGACAAGCATCACGCCCCCTTGCCAGCCCGCCCCGCCTCGGAAAAGGATGTCGCCCATGTGCGCCATAGCCCTCCTTGTCGCTGCCCTCTCGGCACAGCCCGCCGCAGCGGAGCCCGTCCTGCCTGCCCCCGTGGCCGAGACCTCCTGGCCAGCCCCCGACATGGCGCGCATCCGCCTCGGGCGCGACCTGTTCTACGACCGCATCCTGAGCGGCAACCGCAACATCGCCTGCGCCACCTGCCATCATCCCCGGTTTGCCACCTCCGACGGCGTCTCGCTCTCCCTCGGTGAGGGGGCGACGGGCCTCGGCCCCGAACGCCGGCCGCAGGCCGAGAACGTGCCCGAGCGGCGCCTCGCCCGAAACGCGCCCGCGCTCTGGAACCTCGGGGCCGCGGAATTCACCCGTCTCTTTCACGACGGCCGCCTCGAGACCGATCCATCCCGACCCTCGGGACTGCGCACGCCGATGGAGGAGGAGATGCTCCTCGGCTTCTCGGGCCCCCTCGCCGCCCAGACGATGTTCCCGGTCCTCTCGGGCGACGAAATGGCGGGCCATTATTCCGAGAACGACATCGCGCAGGCCGTCCGGCAGGGCCTCATCACCGGGCCGGACGGTGCCTGGGAGCGTCTGGCCGCCCGCGTGGCCGGCGTGCCCGCCTATGCAGCCGCCTTCGCCGCCACCGACCCTGGGATCGCCGCGGGCCGGCCGATCGCCTTCACCGACATCTCGAACCGTCTCGCCGATTTCATGGCCTTTGAGTTCCGCGCCGACGACAGCCCCTTCGATCGCCACCTGCGCGGCGAAGCCCTCCTGACCGGCAACGCTGCCGCAGGCATGGCGCTCTTCTACGGGGCTGCCGGCTGTTCCATCTGCCATGCGGGCCCCTTCCAGACTGATCACGCCTTTCATGCCGTGGCCACGCCCCAGCTCGGCCCCGGCAAGGCCGCCCGCTTCGAGCGCCACCAGCGCGACACCGGCCGCCAGCGCGTCACGGGCGATCCGACCGATGCCTACCGGTTCCGCACCCCGAGCCTCAGGATGGTGGCCCGAACCGCGCCCTATGGCCATGCCGGGGCTTACGCCACGCTGCCTGCCGTCGTCCGGCACATGGCCGATCCCGCAGCGGGTTTCGCGGCCTACGACCGGGCGCAGGCCGTCCTGCCCGCCTTCGCTCCGGCCCAGCCCGACTGGGCGATCCTCGAGAGCCCCGCCGAAACCCGCCCCATTCTTGCGGCCAACGAACTGGCCCCCACCGTCCTGATCGACCGGGACGTGGAGCGAATCGTGGCCTTCCTCGAAGCCCTGAGCGATCCGGACGCGCTGACGGGGCGGCTCGGGGTGCCCGCCTCCGTGCCGAGCGGCCTGCCGCTGGACTGACCCCTCTCAGAACCCGAGCGTCTCTATGCGGACCAGGGGCGGCGACGTCTCGCCCGCGCGCATCGCCCGGCTGTGCCGGTTGACGGCCACCGGGGCCCAGGGGCTCGCGGTGCCGTCGGGTGCGATCAGACGTATCTCGGCCTCGGTCGCGGCCCCGAGGCCGAAATGGTGGAACCCCGCCTGACCTCCCGCATGGCCGCCCCCCACCGTGATTTCCCGAACGGCCGTCCTGCCGCCCGCGCGGACCTCGATGAAGCCGCCGACCATCGCGGTATTCACCCCCGCCTGCCCCACCGAGAGCGCCAGCCAGGTGCCGCCGACCTGCGTCACGTTGCGATGGACGGTCAGCGGCGCGCGTCTGTGGGCCACTACCACGTCGAGCAGACCGTCGAGGTTCAGATCCACCACCGAGGCCCCCCGCCCCCGCCGCGGATCCGCGAGGCCCGCCTTCAGCCCCGCCTCAACGAACGTCCCGTCCGGTTGCTGCATCAGCAGATTGTCCGGATCCGCCATCGCCATGTCGGGCATCTGATCGACGTTGCCCTTCGCCACAAAAAGATCATCGAGACCGTCGTTGTCCACGTCGCCGAACTCCACGTGCCAGCCGGTAGAGGGCCGGCCGTCGTCCCCCGCATAAGGCGAGGTGGCGCTTGCACCCTGCGACCACGGCGCGTCAAGCCAGACCGGGCCGGGGCCGACGTGGTATTGCAGCACCTGGTCGCCCATCGAAGTCAGATAGACCTCGGGCCGGCCGTCCCCCGTGATGTCCCGGCTCGCGATGCCCATGCCCCAGAGGCTGACCCGGCGCCAGCCGTCGGCCTCGCCGTACCGGGCGACCTCGGGTACGATCCGCCACAATTCCTCGAAGCCCCCCACGACATAATAGTGCCGGTCGTTCGAGATCCGCAGATCCTGCCTCCCTCGACGGTCCCAGTCGCTGAACAGCATCGACAGCGCGCAGTACCCCGGCTCCAGCAGGATCGGGGCGGTGTAGGCCTCGCCCTCCGGCCGGTGCAGCTCGTTGACGTCGCAGGCTTCGAAGGGTCCTTCCGGATCGCTGCGGTCGACATAGTTTCCGACGGCCAGTGTAGGCAGGCGCACTCCCGGCTCCCAGGTCGCGGAGAATGCCGTGGTCCAGCGCATCCCTGCCCGGAGCCCGCGCGCCTCCGTCACGTCCTCGAAGGTACAATCCGGACCGCCGCGCAGGAGCCGGTTCGCCCCGACCCGCAGAATGGCCAGATCCATGATGCCGTCGCTGTCGAAATCCAGCGGAAAGGCTCCCGTCACATCCTCAAACGCCAGCGCCTCCGGCGTTGCGAGCTCGAACGCGGGCGCCATGCCGGGTGTGCCGGTGCGGTTCGCAAACAGGACCGCCGGTCCCTCGCCCCCTGCCGCATAGATCTCCGGGAGCCAGTCCCCGTCGCAGTCGAACACCGCCACCCCGCCGCCGACGAAATGCTCCCAGCCGCCGACATAAGAATGGGCCGGCATCGCGACCGCCTCGAAGCGCGGCCCGGCGAGGGCCGGTTGCGCCATCAGCACGAGGACAAGACCAGCCTTCCGGTGGCACCCGCGCAGCAGACCCGCCCTGAGCGGCTGCAAAGCCCGTGGCGCGGCCCGCGCGCGCGCCCTAGAACCAGCCCATGTCAGACGCATCCCTTCCCGCCCCCTTCGCCGATTGGTTCGCGCGGCGAGGCTGGACGCCCCATCCGCATCAACTCGCCCTCCTCGCGCGGGAGGACGCCTCGACCCTTCTCATCGCCCCGACCGGCGGCGGCAAGACGCTTGCGGGGTTCCTGCCCTCGCTCATCGCGCTCGGAGCCGCGCCGCCGCCCGGGCTGCATACGCTCTACGTCTCGCCCCTCAAGGCGCTCGCCGCCGACATCCGGCGTAATCTCGAGATCCCCGTGACGGAGATGGGCCTTGCCATCCGCATCGAGGACCGCACCGGCGACACGCCGGCGGGTGCGCGCCGCCGCCAGCGCATGGACCCGCCGCACATCCTGCTCACTACCCCGGAATCGCTCGCCCTCATGCTCAGTTACGAGGATGCGCCGCGCATCTTCGCCGGCGTGGGGCGGGTCATTCTCGACGAGCTGCACGCCCTCGCGGAGTCCAAGCGCGGCGATCAGCTTCTGCTCGCGCTCGCCCGTCTCCAGACCCTGGCCCCCGGGCTGCGGCGTCTGGGGCTCTCGGCGACGGTCGAGGATCCGCCTGCCCTCGCGCGCCTGCTCGGGGGAGATGCGGAGATCCTGCTGGCCGATCCGGGCCCCGACCCCAACATCGCCATTCTCGAGACGCCGGATCCCCCGCCCTGGGCCGGGGCGGGCGGGCGCTATGCAGCCGCCGCCGTGATGGATCTCATCCGCGCCCATGCCACCACCCTCGTCTTCATCAACACTCGCGCGCAAGCGGAACTGTTCTTCCAGGCGCTCTGGGCCGTCAATGAGGCCGGGCTCGCCATCGGCCTGCACCACGGCTCGCTCTCGCGCGAGGCCCGCACCCGGGTCGAGGCCGCCATGGCCGCGGGCGATCTGCGCGCCATCGTCTGCACCGGATCGCTCGATCTCGGCATCGACTGGGGCTCGGTGGACCTCGTCATCCAGATCGGCGCGCCGAAGAACGTCAAGCGCCTCGTCCAGCGCATCGGCCGCGCCAACCATCGCTACAACGCGCCCTCGAAGGCCGTTCTGGTTCCCGCCAACCGCTTCGAGGTGCTTGAATGCCGAGCAGCCCTTGACGCGGTGGAGGAGCGCGACCTCGACGGCGAGCCCCGCGGCGCGGGTCCGCTCGACGTGCTCTGCCAGCAAATCCTGCTGACCGCCTGCGCCGGCCCCTTCGAGGCCGACGCGCTCTATGCCGAAACCCTGCGGGCGGGCCCCTATGCCCGGCTGCCGCGCGCCGATTTCGACGCCTGCCTCGAGTTCTGCGCCACCGGCGGTTATGCCCTGCGCGCCTATGACCGCTGGCGCAGGCTCATTCTGCGCGACGGGCGCTGGTCCTTGCGCGATCCGCGTGCCGCCCGGACGATCCGCATGAACATCGGCACCATCATGGACATCGAGACGCTGAAGGTCCGCATGAAGGGCGCCTTCGGCACGCAGCTCGGCGAGGTCGAGGAGGCCTTTGCGGCCACCCTCGTCCCCGGCGACACCTTCCTGATCGGCGGCCAGACGGTGCGCTTCGAGGGGGTGCGCGATCTGACGGTCGAGGTGTCGCGCGAGGTCTCGGCCAGTCCGCGGATCGCGGCCTTCATGGGCACGAAGCTCGCCACTTCGACCACCCTGTCGCGCCGGGTCGTCGAGATCCTCGGCGATCCCGCGCGCTGGAGCGACCTGCCGGGCTACATGCGCCCTTGGCTCGACCTCCAGCGCCGCATCAGCCGGCTGCCGCAACCCGGCCGTCTGTTGGTCGAGACCTTTTATCGCGGCGCGCGCGAGCATGTCGCTCTCTATGCCTTTGCGGGACGCAATGCCCACCAGACCCTCGGCCTTCTGGTCACGCGCCGCATGGAGGCGGCCGGGCTCAATCCGCTCGGGTTTGTCGCCAACGACTATGCCCTCCTGATCTGGGGGCTCGACCGTGTCGACGATCCGGGGGGCCTCCTCGTTCCGGAGGATCTGCGCGAGGGGCTGGACGGATGGCTCGGCGAGAACGCGGTGATGAAGCGCACGTTCCGGGCGGCGGCCGTCATCGCGGGCCTGATCGAGCGCAACCTGCCCGGTCAGCGCAAGACCGGGCGGCAGGCGACGTTCTCCTCCGACATCCTCTATGACACTCTGCGCAAGTACGATCCCGATCACCTCATGCTGCGCATCACCCGCAGCGAGGCCGGGCGCGGGCTGGTGGACTTTGGCCGTATCGAGGAGATGCTCGCCCGGGTGGCCGGGCGCATCGACGTGGTTCGCGCACCGCACCTGACGCCGCTGGCGGCCCCGCTGCTCCTCGAGGCGGGCCGCGTGCCGATCCGCGGCCGGGCGCAGGAGCGTCTGGTGAGCGAGGCCGCCGAGGCCCTGCTCGCCGAAGCGGGGCTATCGCCCTGATCGTCGCCCCTTGTGTCCGCTTTCGCAGTGGGGCATCCGGGCGGCCCATGACAGCCCAGACATTCACCCTAGCCGGTGCCGATCTCAGCGCCCGCCCCAGCGGCGCGCTGTGGTGGGAGGCCGAGCGGCTCTTGTGCGTCGCGGACCTGCATTTCGGCAAGTCCGCCCGCATGGCCTTGCGCGGCGGCGCCCTTCTGCCGCCCTACGAGACCGCCGAGACGATCGATCGCCTCGCGACGGAGATAGCGCTGCTTTCCCCGGCAACGGTGGTCTGCCTCGGGGACAGTTTCGACGATGCGACTGCGGCCCAGCTCCTGTCGGAGGACGACGCCTTGCGCCTCAGGGCGCTGATGGCAGGGCGCGACTGGATCTGGATCGCCGGCAACCACGACCCGGCCCCGCTGGACCTTCCGGGGCGCAATCTCGCGGACCTGCGCCGCGGCCCCCTCCTCTTTCGCCATGCGGCCCAATCGAGCGCGAGCCCCGGCGAAGTCTCCGGGCACTATCATCCGAAATACCGCCTGATGGCTAGGGGCCAGGCCATCACCCGGGCGTGCTTCCTGCATGACGCGCGCCGCCTGATCCTGCCTGCGTTCGGGGCCTTCGCGGGCGGGCTCCATGCCCATGCCCCGACCCTGCGCGGGCTGTTTGAAGGCCCTGCCCGGGCCATCCTGACCGGCCCGACCTGCGTGAGCCTGCCGCTGCCCTGAGCGGGCCTTGTGTTTGCGCGGCCAGCCTTTCACAGTCGCGCAGGTTTTCCCGGAGCGCCCCATGACCCGCACGCCCACCCAGCTGTCGCTGTCGCCCGCCACTCGTGCCGCCCAGGCCCTGCGCCATATCGACGTCCGGACCGGCGGCGTCTCGCCTGCGATCGAGCTTTCCGCGACCTTCGCGCGCAACGAAGACTATGCCCCGCGCCAGAGCTACATCTATGCCCGCGACGGCGGCCCCACCGTAGAACACGCCGAGGACCTGCTCGCGGATCTCGACGGTGCGGCCGGCACGATGGTCTTCGCAAGCGGCATGGCGGCCGTGGTCGCGCTGATGGAGACCCTGCGGGCGGGCGATCATGTTGTGGCCCCGAAGGTGATGTATCATGGCGGGTTCACCTGGCTGCGCCGCCTCGGCGAATTGCGCGGCATCGAGACGACGTTCTTCGATGCCACCGATTCGGACGCCCTGAAAGCGGCGTTGCGGCCCGGTCGGACCCGCCTGCTCTGGATCGAAAGCCCGACCAACCCCACTTGGGACGTCATCGACATCGCAGCCGCAGCCGAAGCCGCCCATGCCGCAGGCTGCCGGCTTGCCGTAGACTGCACCGCGGCCCCGCCGTGCACCACGCTGGCCCTTGGCCTCGGGGCCGATTTCGCCTTTCATTCCGGCACCAAGTATCTGGGCGGCCATTCCGACCTGACTGCGGGCGTCCTGAGTGCGGCGAGGGACGACGCGCTCTGGACCGAGTTGCGCCAGATCCGCACGCTCATGGGCAGCGTCATCGGCGCTTTTGAGGCCTGGCTCCTGATCCGCGGTATGCGCACCCTCTATGTCCGTTATGCGCAGGCGAGCAGCAGCGCGCTTGCCATCGCCCGGCATCTCGCAAGCCATCCGGGCGTGGCACGGGTCCTCTATCCCGGCCTGCCTGATCACCCCGGCCACACCATCGCGGCCCGCCAGATGACCGGCGGCTTTGGCGGCATGCTCTCGGTCCTCACCCATGGCGGCGAGGCCGCAGCCCGAGACGTCGCCCGGTTCGCCCAGGTCTTCATCCCCGCCACTTCGCTCGGTGGCGTCGAGAGCCTGATCGAGCATCGCAAGGCGGTCGAGGGACCACATTCTGTCGTCGCCCCGAACCTCTTGCGCCTCTCGGTCGGCATCGAGGATCCCGCCGATCTGATCGCCGACCTCGACCAGGCGCTGGAGCGGGCCGGATGCGCCGGCTGACCCAGTCGCCGCGCGATCCCGCCTTCGTCCAGGACCCCTATCCATTCTACGACGAGGCCCGCGCCGCCGGGCCCCTGTTCTCGTGGGCCGACTACAACCTGACCTGTGCCGCAGGCCACGCCGCCGTCAACGCCCTCCTGCGAGACCGCCGGTTTGGTCGCGAGGCCCCCGCCGATCTGCAACCCAACCGGCCCGCACATCTCGCGGACTTTTACGCGCTCGACGATCTGGCGATGCTCGACCGCGAGCCGCCCGCCCACACCCGCCTGCGCGGGCTCGTATTGCGCGCCTTCACGTCGCGCCGGATCGCGGCGCTCGGCCCCGAAATTGCCACCCTGTCCCACCGGCTGATCGACAAGATCGATCCGCGTCCGTTTGATCTGCTGCCCGCATTCGCCGAGCGCCTTCCGGTCATCGTCATCGCCCGGCTGCTCGGCGTCCCGGAGGAGATGTCGCCGCAGCTTCTCGCCTGGTCCCATGCCATGGTGGCGCTCTATCAGGCCCGACGCGACCGCGCGATTGAGGACGCGGCCAATACTGCCGCCCGGGAATTCGCGGCCTTCCTGCGTGGTCATGTCGAAATTCGGCGCAAAGCACCCGGCGACGATCTGATCAGCCACCTGATCAGCGCGGAAGCCGATGGCGCTCGGCTCACCGGCGACGAATTGATCGCCAACTGCGTACAGTTGCTGAACGCGGGGCACGAGGCGACGGTGCACGGCATCGCCAACGCGACAGCCATGATCCTGCGACTGGGTCCCGATCCGGCTGCTCTCTTTGCCGACGACACCAGCACCGCCGCGACCGTCGAGGAGGCACTCCGTCTCGATCCGCCGCTCCATCTGTTCACCCGCATAGCGCTGACCGACGTCGACGTCCTCGGGCACCGCTTTCGTCGCGGCGATACCGTGGGCTGCCTGCTCGCCGCCGCGAACCGCGATGCCCGCGTCTTTCCCGATCCAGCCCGTTTCGACATCCAGCGATCCGGTGCCGCGCAACTCGCCTTCGGAGCGGGGTTGCACTTCTGCGTCGGGGCACCTCTCGCGCGGCTCGAGATGGCCATTGCGCTTCGGACGCTCTTTGCGCGCATGCCGGGCCTGCGCCTCCATGCGCCGCCGGTCTTTGCCGACCGGTATCACTTCCGGGGGCTGAAGGCCTTGTGGCTTCAGGCCGCATAATCGCCGAGATGTGATCCCGAATTCCTGCTTTCCCATCTTGAAAAATCGATTAGAAGTCAGGTCCGCGTCAATTGGGACCCGAGGGGCAAAATGTTCAAGAAACTCTCAGCAGAATTCGTTGGCACGTTCGTGCTGGTCTTCGGAGGCTGCGGCAGCGCGATTTTCGCCGGCGGCTTTCCCGATCTCGGCATCGCCTTCGCCGGCGTCTCGCTGGCCTTCGGCTTGACCGTGCTGACCATGGCCTATGCGGTCGGCTCGATTTCCGGCGGTCATTTCAACCCGGCCGTCTCGTTCGGCCTCGCTGTCGCCGGCCGCTTCGAGTGGAGCGATCTCATTCCTTACTGGATCGCACAAGTGGTCGGCGGGTTTGCCGCGGCCGCCGTGATCTACATCATCGCTTCGGGGGCCGCGGATCCGATTCCCGAAGGCTTCGCCTCGAATGGCTTTGGCGCTCGGTCGCCCGGGGGATACACTATGCTCGCGGCCTTCGTCTGCGAGGCGACGCTGACGGCGATCTTTCTGATCGTCATCCTCGGGGCGACCCAGCGCGGTGCGCCGATCGGGTTCGCACCGATCGCGATCGGCTTTGCGCTCACGCTGATCCACCTCGTGTCGATCCCCGTCACCAATACCTCCGTCAATCCCGCCCGGTCCACGGCCGTCGTGCTGTTTGCCGACCCAGGTGCCACCGCACAGCTCTGGCTGTTCTGGGTGGCTCCGCTGGTGGGTGCGGCCATCGGCGCTCTGATCTGGGACCGTCTGCTCGAGAACGACTGATGCCCACCGGAGCGGTCCAACCCGACGGGCGGCTCCGGTCAAACGCAGGCCTCCGCCTTTCCTCGACATGGCTCAGGCGCTAGGCTGATCTTCATGGATGCGACCGAGTACGCCCTTTTCCACGACCCAGAAGCGGGCCTTCCGCGGCTCCTCGCCATCATGGCGCGTCTGCGCGATCCCGACCGGGGCTGTCCGTGGGACATCGTGCAGACCTTCGAGACGATAGCGCCCTACACCATCGAGGAGGCCTATGAGGTTGCGGACGCCATCGCCCGCGACAATCCGGACGACTTGCGGGCAGAGCTCGGCGATCTGCTGTTCCAAGTGGTCTATCATGCCCGGATCGCCGAGGAGCGGGGAGCATTCGATTTCGCGGCCGTCGTGCGGTCCGTCTCGGACAAGATGGTGCGCCGCCATCCCCATGTCTTCGGCGCGGAGTCCCGCAACAAGACCCCCGATCAGCAGACCCGCGACTGGGAAGCGATCAAGGCAGCGGAGCGGGGCATGGACCTGCCGCAAGCGAGTGCCCTCGACGGCGTGGCGACCGGTCTGCCCGCGCTGACCCGCGCCGTGAAACTTCAGAACCGCGCCGCACGCGTGGGCTTCGACTGGCCGGACGTAAGCGGAGTTATGGACAAGATCGCGGAGGAGACTGCCGAACTCGTCGATGCCCGAGCCGCCGGCAAACGGGCGGAGATCGCTGAGGAATACGGCGATCTTCTGTTCGTCATGGCCAATCTCGCCCGCCATCTCGACATCGACCCCGAGGCCGCACTCCGCGCCGCCAACCGGAAATTCGCACGCCGCTTCGCCGGGGTCGAAGCGGCCCTGGCCGCACTTGGCCGGACGCCGGAGCAATCGAGCCTCGCCGAGATGGACGCTTTCTGGACCAGGGAAAAGGAACGCGAACGCCGAAGTGGCCTGTGAGCCTAGCGTTGCTCGGAAGTGTCGAACAAACCCTGGAGCGCCTCGATCAGCAAGCGCACGCGGGTATCGCCGATGGAATAATGAATGGTCTTGCCGTCCCGGCGGCCCTTGACCAGACCCTCCTGGCGCAGGCGGGCGAGTTGCTGGCTCACCGCTGCCTGGCGTGCGCCGAGCAATTGCTCGAGTTCGCCCACGGCCTTCTCGCCGTCGAGCAGGCTTATGAGGATGACCAGTCTGCCTTCATGGGCGAGCGCCTTGATGAATTCGGATGCTGCGCGGGCATCTATGCCACTTCCCTCGGCTCCGGAAGATTTCATCTCGGTGTCATGGACCTCAGGCTTTGGCGAAATGACGTTACCCATCAATGCTCCAGCATACCTTTCTAATGTTCATCGATCTTAACGCAAAATGAGCGATAAACCAGTGGAGGGACAAGTGCTCCCGGTCGCAGGCAATTTCCAGCCTATGAACGGCCTTGTTACCCGCAGGCCCCGAAGTATCCGCAGCTTGTGCAGAAATCGCATCCGTCCCGTTTGATCAGGGCGTCGTGACCGCAGTCCGGGCAGCGTTTGCCGGATTGGACGCCGCTTCCGGCAACCCCGGGTCCGGGGGCGTCCGACCACAGGCCCGGCCCGTCCACAGCCGGATATCCCGATGCGTCGAGTACGCCCAACATCGCATAACGGTGGATCAGCAAGCGCGATACATAGGCGAGCGTCGAGGGCTGCACCGCCTGTTTCTCGGACCCCGGCACGCGCGCGAAGAAATCCCCTTGGGCCTCCGGCAGATCCCTGAGCCCGCGCAGCTTCTTCGCGATCCAGGCCGGGTCGATGACGCGCATGTCGAGGCTGAGCGATTTCGTGAGCCCGTTGAACTCCAGCGGATAGGCCCCCGACAGCCAGACGCTGAACGGCCGTTTGGTCCCGTTCGGCAGCACGCATTCCTTGACGAACATCGCGAAATCGTCCCCCGTCGCCGGGTTCAGCACATCGACCGTCCAACTCAGCGTCCCGTCCGCGCCCGATTTTGGCTCCTTGCGCGAGAACAGCGCATCCACCAGCGGTGTCCCGGCCTCGGGCCGGTCGAACACCCCCAGCGCCTCGCAACGCCAGCGCACGACCTGCGCAAAGGCACTGACCGTCCCCCGCACCGGCGTCATTCGGCCCTCTGGTGGCATCGCCACGCTGAAGGGTGCGCCGGGCGTCCGGGCCAGGCTCTCGAGCTTCAGCCGAAGCCAGGCCGCGTCCTGCGCGCGCATGTCCATGGACAGGTTCTTTGCGAGCGCGCCGAGACCGCGCGGCGTCCGCTCGCCGTTCACCCAGACCTCGAACGGCTCGGGCCGCTCGGTCTCGACATGGCCCACGAACACCGCGAAGCGCGTCTCGGGGGCCTCGATCATGTAGGTCCAGGACGGCGATCCCGCGGTCAGCTTCGGACGGTGCGGCCAGCGCAAGGCCGCGAGCGCCAGTTGCGGCGCATCGGAGATGCGAATGCGCCGGTCGGGTTCGCTCTGGTCGAGATCCTGTGGTGCCTCGGCATCGACTGACAGCACCGACCCCAGGACCGCATTGGGCCGATAGGTCGTGATGCCCTTCAGGCCAGCCTTCCAGGCTTCGAGATACAGGCTTTCAAAAGACTCGAACGGATAATCCGCCGGCACGTTCACCGTCTTCGAGATGGCTGCGTCGATGAACGGCTGGATCGCCGCCTGCATCGCCATGTGATCGCGCGCGGAAATCTCCAGCGCATTCACAAACGCATCCGGCAACGTCTCCACGTTGTCGCCCCGAGCCCGCCACATCCGCCAGGCATGATCCTCGACACGGTACTCGCGCGTCGTATCGTCCGCCTCGCGTTTCTTGCGGGTGTAATGCCAGGAATATGCAGGCTCGATTCCGTTCGAGGCGTTGTCTGCGAAGGCGAGGCTGATGGTCCCGGTGGGAGCGATGGACAGCAGGTGGCTGTTGCGCAGTCCGTGCTCCGCGATCGCGTGGCGCAGATCATTCGGCAGCCGTCCTGCCATGCCCGACTCAAGCAACCGCGCGTCGAACCTCGGGAACGCACCCTTTTCGCGCGCGAGGCTCACCGACGCCCGGTAGGCTGCGTCGCGCATCCCCCGCGAGACCTCCGCGGCCCAGGCACGGCCGGCCGCATCGTCATACCTCAGCCCCATCATGATCAGCGCATCGCCCAGCCCGGTGAACCCGAGCCCCACCCGCCGCTTCGCTGCCGCCTCCGCCGCCTGCTCGGGCAGGGGCCAGACGGTCGCCGTCAGCACGTTGTCGAGCATCCGCACCGCCACGGCCACCGTATCGCAGAACGCCTCGCGCTCAAAGGACGCCTCGGGCCCGAAGGGATCGCGCACGAAGAGCGTTAGGTTGATCGACCCGAGACAACAGCAACCATGATCCGGGATCGGGATCTCGCCACAGGGATTGGTGGCCTCGATGGTTTCGCAATAATGCAGATTGTTCTCGGCGTTGATGCGGTCGAGGAACAGCACCCCGGGTTCCGCCGCCTCATAGGTGTTGCGCATGATCGCGCGCCAGAGGTCCCGCGCCTCGATGGTGGCATAAACCCACAGCCCGTCGGCACGCTGCACCGCTCTCCGCGCCCTTTGCTCGGCACCCGGCTCTGCCTTGTGCACCAGATCGAACGGCCCGTCCGCCTCGACCGCCCGCATCAGCGCGTTCGTGACCCCGACGGAGATGTTGAAGTTGTTGAGCCGTCCCGCCTGCCGCTTGGCACCGACGAATTCCATGATGTCGGGGTGATCGCAGCGCAGGACGCCCATCTGCGCGCCGCGCCGGGCCCCGGCACTCTCGACCGTGGCGCAGGACTGGTCGAACACGTGCATATAGCTGATCGGTCCGGACGCCGCGCTATCCGTGCCTTGCACCCGCGCGCCGCGCGGCCGGATCGCAGAGAAATCATAGCCCACGCCGCCGCCTCGGCGCATGGTCTCGGCCGCCTCGCGCAGCGCTATGTAGATGCCGGGCTTTCCGTCGACCGTCTGCGAGATCGAATCGCCGACCGGCTGCACGAAGCAATTGATGAGCGTGACCTCCTCGATGCCCGCGCCCGCCGCCGAGTTGATCCGCCCGCCCGGAATGAAGCCGCGCTCGAGCGCCGAGAGAAACACCGGCTCCCAGACCGCGGGCTCCGCCTCCACCGCCGCGAGCGTCCGTGCCACCCGCAACCTGATGGCCCGCGCCATGTCCGGCCCGTCCAGCTCGCGCTCCGGACCCTTGGCATATTTCTCGCGCAGCACGTCGAGGCTGACCTCCTGCCAGCCCAGGGCTTCGGCTCGTTTGTAGCGCAGGTCAGGCTTGTTCATCCGGATCCGCCAAAGGTCTGAATTCGCCTCTGACGATAGGGGCCCGCCCCGGTCCGGTCAATGCGCCCCGCCATGCCGAAACCGCGTGACCTCCCCGCGCAATCCGCTATGTAGTGGAGTGATGATACGGACACTCTTCATCTGGAGGCGTCGGACGCCATGGCTGCGGGACAGCTCAATCTGATCAAGCTGTGCGTCGGGGCGGACACGATCGACGATCTCACCGCATGGCAGGCCGAGGTGATCGCCGACCGCCGGGCCTCGGGCCGCGATGCCCGGCCAGTCCACGTCACCCGGATGTGGCCGAAACGCACGGAGGAACTGCTCGACGGCGGTGCCCTCTACTGGGTGTTCAAGGGATACGTTCTGGCCCGCCAGCGCATCGTGGCGTTCGAGCCGCGTGAGGGTTCCGACGGCGTGCGCCGCTGTGCGATCGTGCTCGACGCGGAGATCGTCCGCACGACGTCCCAGCCCCGCCGCCCCTTTCAGGGCTGGCGGTATCTCTCGGCGACGGACGCGCCCCGCGATCTCGCGCGCGGGACCGGCACGGCGCAACTGCCGCCCGAGTTGCTCGCCCGCCTCGACGCGATGGGTGTGCTGTGAGACCCGCAGCCCTCGCATTGGGGCTTCTCGCCCTCGTGGCCACCGGCCCCGCATCCGCGCAATCCCTGAACCTTGACGCTCTCGGGGCGCGGTTCTGCGCGCTCACCTCGTCCGGGGATCTCGCCGGCCTGCGCCCGCTCCTGAGCCCGTCCTTGACAGAGCTGATCATTTCGACCTTTGCCGCCCGCAACGAACCTGCGCCGGCAATGCTGTTCCAGAGCTACAGCAACCGCGTCCCGGATTGTGCGGCACGCACGCGCAATGCCGCCATAATCGAAATCCGGCGCAGCGGCGAAGGCGGGTCCTCCCCCGCCTGGACCGAATACGTCGTCGTGGCCCCCGACGCCGATGGCAGCACCCGCATTGACGACGTGCTGTTCGCCACCCGGCGCAGCGACACCCTGCGCGCGCGCCTCACGGCTCTGGGGAACTGACCGCACTCGGTCCGAGGCGCTCTGCCAGCCACGCCCAGGCGGCCTGCGCCACGCCGTCGCGAACGGCCGTACGGCTCGCGAACAGCGTCGCCTGGCTGCGCAGAATCACGCCGTCGTCGAGGATCCGCAGATGGTTGGCGCGCAAGGTGGCTCCGCTCGACGTGATGTCGGCCACGGCCTCGGCAGTCAGATACTTCACCGCCCCTTCCGTCGCACCCTGACTGTCCACCAGTTGGTAATCCGCGACGCCCTGCGCGCGGAAAAATTCCCGGACCAGACGGTGATACTTGGTGGCCACCCGCATCCGAAAGCCGTGGCGGGCCCGAAACACCGCCGCCGCGGCATCGAGATCGCTCATGTCCCGCACATCCACCCAGACCGCGGGCACCGCGACTACAAGGTCGGCGTGTCCGAAGCCCAGCGGCGCAATTTCTTCCAGCTGGACCGTCCATCCCGGGATCCCCTCGCGCACCAGATCCTGCCCGGTCACGCCCAGATGGAGGCGTCCCGCGCTCAGTTCGCCCGGGATCTCCGCCGCAGACAGCAGCACGAGCTCGATATCCGGAGCACCCGCCACACTCCCCGCATATTCCCGGTCGGCTCTAGAGCGTTCAAGCAGCACACCCCGGGCCGCGAACCAGGCGATCGCATCCGCCTGCAACCGCCCCTTTGACGGCAGGCCCAGCCGCAGGGTCATGCGCCCTCCCGAAGCGCCAGCAGCGCCTCCGGCCGGAGGATCCCCCCGACCGCCGGCAGGATCCGTCCGCCCCCGAGCACGGCCGTCAGCGCGTCGTAGCGCCCGCCGGTCGCGACCATCGGCAAATCCGGCCTTCCCCGCGCCTCGGCCCCGAATACGAATCCGTCGTAATACTCCAGTGTCGTGCGCCCGAACCCCGCCTCAAACCTCAGGTCCTGCGGCGGGATCCCCACGGCCCGCAAGGCCGTGAGGCGCGCGGCGAACCTGTCCACCGCCGGATCCAGCGCCGGCATGTCCCGGAGGATCTCCGTGAACTGCGCCAATGCCGACAGGCAGTCGCCTCGTACCGCGAGCACCGCCTCGAGCCCCGCGACCGTCTCCGCTGCCAGCGGCGGTGTTGCCGCCTCCTCGGCCAGCCGCTCGAGCCGCGCGAGGATCTCGTCGAAGCCGCGTAGACCAACTGCCACGCCGGCCTCCGCGACCAGGGTGCCCCCCCGCCCCGCCCGGACCGCTGTGATCACCTCCGCCCGATTGGACGTGATCTCCCCGTGCCGAGCCCCGAAGCGCTGCAGCAACGCGTGAAACCGTGCCGGCCGCCAGACATGCCGGCGCAGCGCCGCCTTTCGTGCGGCCGATGTGGGCAAGGCATCGATCGCCGCGAGCACGAGCCCCATGTCCCCGCACACCAGATCGACAGGCGCATCGCCAAGTGCCGCCCTCAGCCGCGCCAGTGCCTCGGCATCCGCCACCGCGGGGTCGGTGCCGCCGAAGATCTCGATCCCCGCCTGCAGATACTCGCGCGGCCGGATCGAGCCCGCCTCCTGGCGCCGCCAGACCGGTCCGCAATAGACATAAGCAGCCGCATCCAGACCCCGTTCCATATGCAACTGCACGATAGGCACGGTGAAATCCGGCCTCAGCATCATCTCAGCGCGGTCATCGCGCGTGACGAACGCCCGCGCGCGGATGTCCTCGCCATAGAGATCCAGCATCACGGCCGCCGGCTGGAGCACGGCGGGCTCCACGCGCTCCGCCCCTCCGGCCCCGAGCCGGGCCATCACCCGCGCCACTTCCGCGTCCAGCCGGTCGAGGCCGGCCCCGAGCCGCGCGCCGGGCAGATGCGGCCGGTCGCCAACCACGCCCTAGCCCGCCGCCCGTGCCAGCATCGCTTGCACGGCCGACACCAGATCGCCGCGCGAGACCTCGACCTGAGCAGGCTGCGCCTTCCAATCGGCATGGGTCTCGATCTCGACCGCGAGCCGGGCGCCCAGCGCCAGATCCTTGAGTTGCACGACGCCCCGCGCGCGCTCGTCCTCGCCTGCGATGACTGCGACCGGACTGCGCCGCTGATCGGCGTATTTCAGCTGGCGCGCCATGTTCCCGCCCCCGAGGAACACCTCCGCACGCACACCCGCCGCCCGCAGGTCCGAGGCCATCGCCTGGTATTCCGCCATGCTGGCCCGGTCCATTACCGTCACCACCACCGGCCCGGCCGCCGCAGCGGTCCCCTCGGCGCGCGCGGCCAGAGCCGCCATCAGCCGGTCTACGCCGATCGAGACGCCGGTGGCTGGCACCGCCTGCCCGGTGAACCGCTTGACGAGATCGTCATATCGCCCGCCTCCCGCGACCGACCCAAACTGCCGCCTTCGTCCCGTCTCGTCGACGATGTCGAAGGTCAGTTCCGCCTCGAAGACCGGTCCGGTGTAGTACCCGAGCCCGCGCACCACCGACGGATCGATCACGATCCGGTCCGCTCCATACCCTTGCGCGCCGAGCAGCGCCGCGATCTGCGCAAGCTCCGCGACCCCTTCCGTTCCCGCGACGGACCCGCCAACCAGATCGCCGAGCCGCGCGCAGGTCGCAGGCCCGTCCGCACCCCGGGCCGCCATGAACCCGAGAATGACGTCCGCCTGCGCCTCCTCGAGACCGGCCCCCTTGGTGAAATCCCCGCTCTCGTCCCGCCGTCCCACCCCGAGCAGAGCGCGCACGCCGTGCTTCCCCAGCCGGTCGAACTTGTCGATCGCGCGCATCACCACGCCGCGCGCCTCCGCCTGCGCTTCTGGTTCGGCGGGATCGAACACGCCTGCCGCCTCCATCGCTCCGTTCAGGACCTTGCGGTTGCTGATCCGCACGACATAGTCGCCGCGGGCGATCCCGGCCGCCTCCAGCGCATCCGCCAGCATCGCGCAGATCTCCGCATCCGCAGCCACGCTCGCCGCCCCCACCGTGTCCGCATCGCACTGATAGAACTGACGAAACCTCCCGGGCCCCGGTTTCTCGTTGCGCCAGACCGGACCCACCGCATACCGCCGGTACGGGTTGGGCAGATCCTGGCGATGCTGGGCATAGACCCGTGCCAGCGGTGCCGTCAGATCGTAGCGCAGCGCGAGCCATCCCTCGTCCGCATCGTCCCAGGCAAACACACCGGCATTGGGCCGCTCCACATCCGGCAGAAACTTTCCGAGAGCCTCGACCGTCTCCACGGCACTTGTCTCCAGCGGATCGAACCCGTACCGGTGATAGACTTCGGTGATGCGCTCCAGCATCTGCGCACGCGCCCGAACCTCTTCGCCGAAATAGTCGCGAAACCCCCGAGGCGTCTCGGCGCGCGGCCGTCTGATCTTCTGCGGCTTGTCCTTGGCCATGGGGGGCTCCTCTCCGGGCGTCCTCCTAGACCAAGGCCCCGAAGGCGGCAAGCACGCGACACCGCGCCACCCCTTCCAACGGCCGCGCGACGCCTTATAGTGACCGCCAAACGCGCGGGCATCGCCCTGCATCCACAGGCGGTGCCCCTTCATGTCTTCTCCGACCGACCCTCTCGTGATCTTCACGCCTTCGGGCAAGCGCGGACGCTTCCCCGAAGGCACCCCGGTGCTCACCGCCGCGCGCCAACTTGGCGTCGATCTCGACAGCGTATGCGGCGGGCGCGGCATTTGCTCGAAATGCCAGGTGACACCCTCCTACGGCGAATTCTCCAAGCACGGGGTCACCGTCGCCAGGGACGCCCTCACCCCATGGAACGCCGTCGAGGCGCGCTACGACGACCTGCGCGGCCTGCCCTCCGGCCGCCGCCTCGGCTGCCAGGCCTGCATCCAGACCGACGTCGTCATCGACGTGCCTCCGGAATCCCAGGTTCACAAGCAGGTCGTGCGCAAGCGCGCCGAGGCCCGCCAGATCGTCATGGATCCCGCCACCCGCCTCTACTACGTCGAGGTGGCCGAGCCCGACATGCACGACCCCACCGGCGACCTCGAACGCCTGGAAAAGGCGCTCTCCGACCAATGGGGCCTCGCCCATGTCAAGGGCGACCTGCGCACCCTGCAGATGCTGCAACCCGCCCTGCGGAAGGGTGGCTGGCGCGTCACCTGCGCGGTCTATCACGGCGCGGGCCTCGGCGAGGCGCGCATCCTCCACGTCTGGCCCGGCTTCTACGAGGGCACGGTCTACGGCCTCGCCATCGACCTCGGCTCCACCACCATCGCGGGCCATCTGTGCGATCTTGTGACCGGCGAAGTGCTGGCCTCCTCGGGCCTGATGAACCCGCAGATCCGCTTCGGCGAGGATCTGATGTCGCGCGTCAGCTACGTCATGATGAACCCGACCGGTGCCGCCGAGATGACCGGGGCGGTCCGCGAGGCCATGAACGATCTGATTGCCCAGACCGCCGCCGAGGCCGACATTCCGCGCGAGCTGATCTTCGAGGCCGTGATCGTCTGCAACCCGGTCATGCACCACCTCCTGCTCGGCATAGATCCGGTGGAACTCGGCCAGGCCCCCTTCGCGCTCGCCACCGCCTCCGCGCTCACCCTCTGGGCCTCCGAGATCGGCATGCGCATGCACCCCGACGCGCGCATCTACATCCTGCCCTGCATCGCGGGCCATGTGGGCGCCGACGCCGCCGCCGTCGCCCTCTCCGAAGGCCCCAACCAGTCGGACGACCTGATGCTGATCGTCGATGTCGGCACCAACGCCGAGATCCTGCTCGGCGACCGCCGCAAGGTGCTGGCCTGTTCCTCCCCCACCGGCCCCGCCTTCGAGGGCGCCCAGATCTCGTCCGGGCAGCGCGCTGCCCCCGGTGCCATCGAGCGCGTCGAAATCGACGCCATCACCAAGGAGCCGCGCTTTCGCGTCATCGGCTCCGAGATCTGGTCCGACGATCCCGCCTTCGCGGACACCCATGTCACCGGCATCTGCGGTTCGGGCATCATCGAGGTCATAGCGGAGATGCGGATGGCGGGCCTCGTCGATCCCTCCGGCCTCATCGGCTCGGCCGAGCAGACCGGAACGGCGCGCTGCACCCCGCAAGGCCGCACCCACGCCTATGTCCTCCACGACGCAACCGCCACCGGAGGGCCGCTGATCCTCGTCACGCAGGGCGACGTGCGCGCTATCCAGCTCGCGAAGTCCGCCCTCTACGCCGGCGCGCGCCTCCTGATGGACCAGCTCGGCGTCGATGCCGTCGACCGTGTCGTCTTGGCCGGAGCCTTCGGCGCGCATATCTCGCCCAAACACGCGATGGTGCTCGGCATGATCCCCGATTGCGACCTCGCGCGCGTCACCTCCGCCGGCAACGCCGCCGGCACCGGCGCACGCATCGCACTCCTGAACTCCGCCGCCCGTCGCGAGGTAGAGACGCTGGTGACCCTCATCCACAAGGTCGAGACCGCCATCGAGCCGCGCTTCCAGGAGCATTTCGTCGCCGCCAACGCCATCCCGCACGCCACGGCTGCCTTCCCGCATCTCGCGGGCGTCGCCTCCTTGCCGGATGTCTCCTTCAACACCGGCGGCGCCGACCGCCCCGAAGGCCGCCGCCGCCGGCGCGCCTGACCGAACTTCGACGACCTCACAAGAAGCGGAGCGAACCACATGGATCTCGGACTGAAAGGCCTTCGGGCGATCATCACCGGCGGCAGCAAGGGCATCGGCCGGCGCTGTGCCGACATCTTCGCGGCCGAGGGGGCCCATGTCGCCATCTGCGCACGCAACGCGGAGGACGTCGCCGCCACCGTGGCGAGCCTCGAGGCCCAGGGCGTCACCGCCTTTGGCCGGGCCGTCGACGTGGCCGACAAGGCCGCCCTTGAGGCCTGGGTAGCCACCGCCGCCGATGCGCTCGGGGGCGTCGACATCGTCGTGGGCAACGTCTCCGCCCTCGCGGTCACCGACGACGAGGCCGCCTGGGAGGCCGAATTCCAGACCGACATGATGCACTCCGTGCGCCTCGTGAACACGGCCCTGCCCTGGCTCGAGAAATCCGCCGCCCCCTCCATCACCCTCATCTCCTCGGTCTCGGGTCGCGAGGTCGATTTCACCGGCCCCGCCTACGGCGTCTTCAAGGCGGCCCTCGTGCGCTACGCCCAGGACCTCGCGCACAAGCTCGCGCCGAAGATGATCCGTGCCAACACCGTAAGCCCCGGAAACACCTATTTCGAGGGCGGCGTCTGGCAGTGGATCGAGACCAACAATCCGCAGCTCTTCGCCGACAGCCTCGCCCTGAACCCCACCGGCCGCATGGCCACGCCGGAGGAGATCGCCCGCGGCGTCGTCTTCCTTGCGAGCCCCGCCTCGAGCTTCACCACCGGCACCAACCTTATCATCGACGGCGCTCTTACCCGCGGCGTGCAACTCTGAGTGCTGCGCCCACATCCCCCGAGCGGCTGGATCTGCCCCAGACCTCGGTCATCGAGGGCGGCACCGTACGATGGGGACGGCTCGGTCAGGGCCCGCCGCTGGTTGCCATCCACGGCACGCCCTTCTCGTCCCAGGTCTGGCGCAGGATCGTGCCCCATCTCGCCGACTTCCGCACGGTCCATTTCTTCGACATGCTCGGATACGGCCAATCCGAAATGCACGCCGGCCTGGACGTCTCGCTCGGCGTCCAGAACAGGATACTGGCGGCGTTGCTTGCCGAATGGGGCCTTGATCGCCCCGATGTTCTCGCCCATGATTTCGGCGGGGCCACCGCGCTGCGCGCCTATCACCTCGACGGCTTGCGCTACGCGTCCCTTACGATCTTCGACGCCGTGGCCCTCGCCCCATGGGGATCGCCCTTCGTGCAGCATGTGCGCCAGCACGAGGCCGCATTCTCGCAGATGCCCGCCTACATGCACCGCGCCCTGCTGGAAGCCTATCTCCAGACCGCCGCCCACACGCCGCTCACCGCCGAGGCGATGCAGATCTACTGCGGGCCTTGGCTCGGGCCGGTCGGCCAGCCCGCGTTCTACCGCCAGATCGCGCAAATGGATCAGCGCTTCACCGATGAGGTGGAGGGGTCCTACGGTGCCATGGACTGCCCCGTGACGGTCCTCTGGGGCGAACGGGACGCCTGGATTCCTCCCGACAAAGGCGCAGCACTCGCCGCCCTGATCTCGGACCACTCCTGCATCTTCGTCCCGAACGCCGGCCATCTCGTCCAGGAGGACCGGCCCGAAGCCATCGTTGCAGCCATCCTTGGACAGATCACCATGTCCTGAGGCAGTCTGGTGCCCAAGAGAAACCTTCGCTGGCCACCACCTTGACCGGCAGTTCGATGACGGGTATCGCAGTCTAATGCGGGTGTAGCTCAATGGTAGAGCTTTTGCTTCCCAAGCAAGTGACGAGGGTTCGATTCCCTTCACCCGCTCCAGACCTTCTTAAACCTGATGAACCTGCCGTGCGATCGACCATCCTGGTCCGCTCCAGGCCTCCATCAACACGGCGCGACCGCGACCTTGCGGCAGTCCGATGCGGCTTGAAGGAGGGGGGCATTCCCGCCTAAATGCCGCCCATGTCACTCTGGCGCTACGCAAATCCGGTCGAGTTCATGCGGGTCTCGGGCAAGGTTCTCCCGACGCTCTGGATCCTCACGGCCGTCTGTCTCGTGGCCGGCCTCGGCTGGGGTTTCTTCGGCACGCCCGATGACTACAAGCAGGGATCGACCGTCAAGATCCTGTTCATCCACGTGCCCGCCGCGCTGATGGCCATCAACGCCTGGCTGATGATGCTGGTTGCCTCGCTGATCTGGTTCATCCGTCGGCATCACGTCTCGGCCCTTGCCGCCCGCGCCGCGGCACCGGTCGGTGCGGTCATGACCCTCGTAACCCTGGTGACCGGCGCGCTCTGGGGCCAGCCGATGTGGGGGGCCTGGTGGGCCTGGGATCCGCGGCTTACATCATTCTTTATCCTATTCGTCTTCTACCTTGGCTACATTGCCCTGTGGGAGGCCATCGACGAACCCGACAAGGCCGCGGATCTGACCGCGATCGTCTGTCTCGTGGGATCCGTCTTTGCGCTTCTCTCGCGCTACGCCGTCTTTTTCTGGTCCCAAGGGTTGCATCAGGGGCCGTCGCTCTCGCTCGATCGCCAGGAGAACGTCGATGACACCTTCTACTTTCCGCTCCTCCTGAGCATCGCTGGATTCGTCCTCTTGTTCGTGAGCCTCGTTCTCCTGCGCACCCGCACGGAAATCCGCGCCCGCAGGCTGCGGGCCCTCGAGGCGATCGAGGTCCGGGCATGATCCCCGATTTGGGCAAATACGCCGGGACCGTCCTCGGGGCCTATTCCGCCTGCCTCATCCTCATCGGTGCCCTCGTCGTCCTGTCGGTCCTGCGCTCCGCGCGCGTCCGGCGAGCCCTCGCGCGCGTGGAGCTTGAAACGAAGGGTCGGTCTCATGGCCAGACTTAAGAGCAACCTGCTCATCGTGGTGCCGCCGCTCCTGTTCGCGGGATTCGCCATGATGGCGCTCAGCGCGCTCCGGCGCGAGTTCCCCAACGAGCTTCCGAGCGCGATCGCGGGCCAGGAGGCCCCGTCCATCGCGGCCTCCACCGCCCTGCGCGCCGATCCGCCCCCCACCGACGAGAGCCTGCGCGCCGGCGAGGTGACCCTCGTGAACTTCTGGGCGAGCTGGTGCGGGCCTTGCCGGATCGAACATCCCTATCTCACGGAACTGGCCACCGACGGCGTGCGCGTGGTAGGCCTGAACTACAAGGACACGCCAGATCAGGCGCTGGCCTTTCTCGCGGAACTCGGCGACCCCTACACCTCGATCGGTGCCGACGCGAACGGCCGCATCGGCCTCGACTGGGGCATCTACGGCATCCCCGAGACCTTCGTCGTCTCCGCGGACGGCCAGATCCTCCTGCGCCACCCGGGACCCCTCTCGCCGGACGTGATCAAGAAACGCATCGCTCCCTTGCTGACAAAACCCGAGCCCTGAACCGGGCTCACCCCCGCGCCGCCGCATCGAGCTCGGCTTCCATGCGCGCCTCCTCCGCCGCACGCGGCGCGGTGAAGCCCGCCAGCAGCAGATAGGCCACGGGCGTGAGATAGAGCGTGATCACCGTCGACAACCCGAGCCCGCCGACGATCACCCATCCCAAAGCCTCGCGCGCCTCCGCTCCCGCCCCGGTCGACAGGATCAGCGGAACCCCTCCCATGACGGTCGCGATCATGGTCATCAGCACGGGGCGTGCGCGCAACAGCGTGCCCTCCTCGATGGCCCGGCGCACGTCCAGTCCCCGGTCGCGCAGCTGATTGGCGAATTCCACGATCAGGATGCCGTTCTTTGCCATGATCCCCACCAGCATCACGAGCCCGATCTGGCTGTAGACGTTGAGGCTCGTGCCCGTCAGCACGAGGGCGATCACGGCGCACCCGAGCCCCAATGGCACGGTCGCCATCACGATAACCGCGCTGACGAAGCTCTCGAACTGTGCGGCGAGCACCAGAAACACGATCAGAAAGGCAAATCCGAACGTGAGCAGCACACCCCTGGACGTCTCCTCCAGGGTCGCGGCCTCCGACAGCGGAATGATCCGCGCATCCGCAGGCAGGACATCGGCCGCCAGTTCCTGCGCCCGGGCCAGGGCCTCCCCGAGCGCCACGCCGGGCTGCAGGGTCGCCGTGATGCCCACCGCCCGCTGCTGTCCCTCGCGCGACAGTTCCGGCGCCACCGCCCGTTCCTCCAGCGAGACGAAGGTCGAAATCGGTGCCATGGCCCCGTTCTCGGTCCGCACGAAGACGTTCTCCAGGTCGCTCGGATCGTTGATCGGGGTGCCGGTGCTGACCATCTTCACGTCGAAACTCTCGTCGCCGATGAAAGCTTGGCCCGCCGTCCGCCCGTCCAGCATGCCTTGCAACGCCTCGCCCAGACCCTCGATGGAGATGCCGAGATCGGAGGCACGCGCCCGGTCGACCGCCACGAACAGCTGCGGCTGGGTCGTCTCGTAGTCGAGCGAGACGTCGTCATAGAGCGGATCCGCCTCCATGGCCGCCACCAGCCCCCCCGCCGCTACGGCAAGATCCGCATAGTCGGCACCGAGGACCGCGATCTGCAGGCCCCGCCCGCCGCCCCGGATCCCCAGGGAGTTGGGCTGGATCGCGAACGCCTGCACGCCCACCACCTGGCGCAGAAGACCGTTCACCTCGCCCACGATCTCCGCCTGGCTGCGCTCCCGTTCGCTCCAGGGGGCGAGCGTCAGGACGAGAAATCCTCGATTGCTCTGACCGCCGCTCCCTGAGATCAGGAACAGGTTGCGTACCTCTCCCCCCGTCCTGAGCGGCTCCAGCAGCGTCTCGATCTCGCGCATCTTGTCCGCGGTATACTCGAGCGAGACGCCCTGCGGGGCCGATACGCTCGCAAGCGCCACGGCCCGGTCCTCGCGCGGGGTCAGTTCCCGCTGCACCGATTCGAGCGTCGTCCAGGCCCCGATCCCGAAGATCACGGCGGCCGCGATCATCACGAAGGGCGCATCCAGCGCAAATCGCAGCGAGCGTCCGTAGCCTGCCATCAGCACGGACCCGAGCCGTCCGAGCGCGTCCGGCGCGCGCGCGGCCTCGGGCTCGGCCTGCGCCAGAAGCCGTGCGGCAAGCACCGGACAGAGCGTGAGGGCGACCACGGCCGACAGGCTGACGGCGATGGCGAGCGTATAGCCGAACTCCCGGAACAGCCCTCCCGCCTGCCCCGGCAGGAACGACAACGGCACGAAAACCGCCGCCAGCGTCGCGGTGGTCGCCACGAC
>JBBQYB010000027.1:0-27867 GCA_038209095.1 Rhodobacterales bacterium | reverse complement strand
GACGGAAGCCGGCGTGCCGGTGGTGCTGGAGAACTGGCGGATGGTGGCGGCGGCCCCGAACCTGAACGATGAGCAAAAGGCGGCCATCACGGCCGACATCGAGGCGATGGCGACGTCGGACGCCTGGCAGGCGGCGCTGGCCGAGCGCGGCTGGGTGGACCGGTATCTGGCAGGCGAGGCGTTCGATGCGCAGCTTGCCTCCGACATCACGGCAACCTCGGCTATCCTGAAAGACATCGGCCTCGTGCAATGACCCGGTCCGCGCCGTCCGGGGGTCGCCCGGATGTGGCGGCCCTCGCGATCGCGGCCGGGCTCGGGGTCATGGCGGGGATCGTGTTCTGGCGCACCGGACAGATGCCGGTGACCGCGCAATACGCCCGCGTCGGGCCGACGACGGCGCCTTATGTGGTCGCGACCGGGTTGGCGCTGCTGGCGGTTGCGACGGCCGTGTCGGCTTTTCGCGGCGTGGCGGCCGTGCGCGAGATCGAGGTGCGCGGACCGATGCTGTGGATCATCGCAGGTCTGCTTGCGCAGATGCTGATGATCAAGACGGTCGGCTTTTCCATCGCGACGGGCGTCCTGTTCGCGCTGACCGCACGGGGGTTCGGGTATACGACCTTCTGGAAATCCGTGCCCGTCGGCATCGCGTTCTCCGGGTTCATCTATCTGATCTTCGCGCGCGGGTTGCAGTTGTCGCTGCCGGCCGGGCCGCTGGAGAACATGTTGCCTTAGCGCCTCCGGGGGACCCGACATGGACGCCTTCTCGCTGCTCGCTCAGGGGCTCCTCGTGGCGATGGAGCCGATCAACCTGCTCTATGCACTGATCGGGGTGACCATCGGCACGGCGGTGGGGGTGCTGCCGGGGATCGGACCGGCGCTGACGGTGGCGCTGTTGCTGCCCGCGACCTACCGGCTCGATCCGGCGGGCTCGCTCATCATGTTCGCGGGCATCTATTACGGCGGGATGTATGGCGGCTCGACCACCTCGATCCTGCTCAGCACGCCCGGCGAGAGTGCGTCGATCGTGACGGCGCTCGAGGGCAACAAGATGGCGCGCGCGGGCCGAGGGGGGCCGGCGCTTGCGACGGCGGCGATCGGGTCGTTCGTTGCGGGATTGATCGCGACGCTGGGGCTCGCGTTTGTAGCGCCCGTTGTGGTGCGGTTCGCGCTGTCGCTGGGGCCTGCGGATTATTTCGCGCTGATGGTGCTGGCCTTTGTCACGGTGTCGGCGGCGTTCGGGGATTCGGCGCTACGCGGGCTGACGGCGCTGTTCGTGGGGCTGACGCTGGGGCTGGTGGGGATCGACCTGCAGACCGGGCAGGCGCGGCTGACCTTCGGGATCCCGGATCTGCTCGACGGGATCGAGGTCACGACCCTGGCGGTGGCGATGTTCGCGGTGGGCGAGACGCTCAAGATCGCGGCGAGCCCGAGCATGCTGGCGGAAAAGGTCGAGCCGGTGCGCGGGTCGGTCTGGATGACGCGCCAGGACTGGAAGCGGTCGTGGCTGCCCTGGCTGCGCGGAACGGCCATCGGGTTTCCCATCGGGTCGATGCCGGCGGGCGGGGCGGATGTGGCGACGTTCCTGTCCTATAGCGCAGAGAAGACATTCGCGAAGAATCCCGAGGAGTTCGGGCACGGGGCCATCGAGGGCGTGGCGGGGCCGGAGGCGGCGAACAATGCCTCCGCCGCGGGCACGCTGGTACCGCTGTTGACGCTGGGGCTGCCCACGACGGCGACGGCGGCGATCATGCTGGCGGGTTTCCAGCAGTTCGGGTTGCAGCCCGGGCCGCTGCTCTTCATCAACAACGCGGGCCTTGTGTGGAGCCTGATCGCGAGCCTGCTGGTGGCGAATTTCATGCTGCTGGTGCTGAACCTGCCGCTGATCGGGCTCTGGGTGCGGTTGCTGTCGATCCCGCGGCACTGGCTCTATGCGGGGATACTGAGCTTCGCGACGCTGGGGACCATGGGCGCGAACCCCAGCGTGTTCGAGTTGGGGCTGCTGCTGGTGTTCGGTCTGCTCGGGTACGGGATGCGGCGGTTCGATTATCCAATCGCGCCGGTGGTGGTGGGGCTGATCCTCGGGCCGCTGGCGGAGCAGCAACTGCGCCGGGCGCTGGCGATCAGCCAGGGCGATCCGGGGGTGTTGTTCAGCACGCCGGCGTCGCTGACGCTCTATGCGGTGGCGGCCCTCGCGGTGCTGGTGCCGCTGATCCTGCGGATGCGGGGCAAGGGCAAGCTGTTGTCGCAGCTGGCGTCCGACGAGGACTGAGGGTTCGGCAACTCCAGCGTCACACGATGTGACGCTCGGTCAACCCATTGATAATAAAGGGTAAAACGGATGTTGTTTACCACAATTTAGGGAATTCGGACCGCCTGTGATACCCGCGACCAGCGTCCGCCCCGTGCGTTGGATGCAGGATATCAGGCGACGTGGATGCCCTCGTAGACCCGTGCGTCGATCTTGAGGCGCCGCAGGTCGGCGGGCGCGGGCGGGCGGTGGGCCTCGACGGCGGCGGCGGCGCGCTGGGCGCTCAGGAAGATGTCGAACGCGCGGGCAAGTTTGCGCAGGATGGTCATGGTCTTTGTCCTCGGGCGGGATCCGTGCAGCGGTCCCTTGATGACAAGGATATGGGGTCGGCCGGGTGCCGGGGTCAGGGGCTGGCGCGCAACACCGCCATGCGCCGGCGTCAGGGCCGCAGGTCGGGCGGGGTCGCCTCGTCGCGCAATTCGGTGAGAATCTCGGTGAAGGCGGCCACCCGGCTGGCCGTTTCGCCCAAGCGGCGCACCGAGACGGTGCGGTCCGCGACCTCGCGGCCGCCCACGGCGAGGATCACCGGCACCTTCGCGAGGGAATGTTCGCGGACCTTGTAGTTGATCTTCTCGTTGCGCAGGTCGGCCTCGGCGCGCAGGCCGGCGGCGCGCAGGGCGGTGACGAGTTGCTCGGCATAGGCGTTGGCGTCCGTGACGATGGGGGCCACAACGACCTGGCGCGGGGCGAGCCAGAGGGGGAACTTGCCGGCGTAGTTCTCGATCAGGATGCCGATGAAGCGCTCGAAACTGCCCAGGATCGCGCGGTGGAGCATGACGGGGCGGTGCCGCCCGCCGTCTTCACCCACGTATTCCGCACCGAGGCGTTCGGGCAGGTTGAAATCGGCCTGGAAGGTGCCGCATTGCCACTCGCGGCCGATGGCGTCGGTCAGCTTGAAATCGAGCTTGGGGCCATAGAAGGCGCCTTCGCCGGGGTCGATGGTGTAGTCGTTGCGCACCTTGAGGATGGCGTTTTCCAGCGCCTGTTCGGCCTTGTCCCAGACCGCGTCCGAGCCCACGCGCACTTCGGGGCGGGTGGAGAGCTTGATGTCGAAGCTCGCGAAGCCCGCGTCGCGGTAGACCGTGGACAGAAGCTCGATGAAGGCCGCGCATTCCGCCTCGATCTGGTCCTCGGTGCAGAAGATGTGCGCGTCGTCTTGGGTGAAGCCGCGCACACGCATCAGCCCGTGCATGGAGCCCGAGGATTCGTAGCGGTGGCAGGAACCGAATTCCGCGAGGCGCAGCGGCAGGTCGCGATAGGATTTCAGGCCGTAGTTGTAGATCTGGACGTGGCAGGGACAGTTCATCGGCTTGAGCGCGTTGATGCGCTTTTCGCGGGCGTGATCCTCGTCGACTTCCACGATGAACATGTTCTCCTGATAGGCCTCCCAATGGCCCGAGGCCTCCCAGAGCTTGCGGTCGACGACCTGGGGGGTGCGGATCTCCTTGTAGCCCGCAGCGGTCAGGCGGCGGCGCATGTAATCCTCGAGCGCGCGGTAGATGGTCCAGCCATTGGGATGCCAGAACACCATGCCGGGTGCTTCTTCCTGGAGGTGGAACAGCTCCATCTCGCGGCCGAGCTTGCGGTGGTCGCGTTTCTGGGCTTCCTCGATCTGGTGGAGATGGGCCTCGAGGTCGGGGCGGTTGCGGAAGGCGACGCCGTAGATGCGCTGGAGCATCTTGTTGCGGCTGTCGCCGCGCCAGTACGCGCCGGCGACGCTCATCAGCTTGAAAGCGTCGGGCGGGACCTGGCCGGTGTGTACGAGATGCGGGCCGCGGCAGAGGTCCTGCCAAGGTCCGTGCCAGTACATGCGCAGCGGCTGGTCCTCTGGGATGGCCTCGATCAGCTCGACCTTGAAGGGCTCGTTTGTCGCCTGATAGTGCGCGATGGCGCGGGGGCGGTCCCAGACCTCGAAGCGCACGGGATCGCGGGCGGCGATGATAACGCGCATGCGGGTCTCGATGAGGGCGAGGTCGTCCGGCGTGAACGGCTCGTCGCGGTCGAAATCGTAGTACCAGCCGTTGTCGATGACTGGGCCAATGGTGACCTTGACCTCGGGCCAGATCTCCTGGACGGCGCGGGCCATGATATGGGCGCAGTCATGGCGGATGAGTTCGAGTGCGGGGCCTTCGTCCCTGGCGGTGTGGATCGCGAAGGCGGCGTCGGCGGCGATGGGCTGGCTGAGGTCCGAGAGCCTGCCGTCGATGGAACAGGCGATGGCGGATTTCGCGAGGGATTTCGAGATGTCGGCGGCGATCTCCAGGCCGGTGATCCCGGCGGGATAGCTGCGTTTCGCGCCGTCGGGGAGGGTGATGGCGATTTCGCGCTGGGATTGGGCCACGTCGGTCATGGGTCGCTCCTTCGGGTTTGGCGCCTACGGAACGCCCGGGTCTCAGGTGGAGGTCTCGTTGCACCCATTGCCCGGTTTGTGTCAAGCGGGGCCGAGCGGCAGACGATGGGAGGGCAGGTATGGCGGAGGTTCTGGAGCTGGAGGACGGGCGCAGGATCGCCTATGCGCGCAGGCCGGGGCGGCAGCCGGGTGTGCTGTTCCTGGGCGGGTTCCGGTCGGACATGACCGGGACGAAGGCGGTGTATCTCGAGGACTGGGCGCGGGCACGGGGGCAGGCGTTTCTGCGGTTCGACTATACCGGGCACGGGCAATCTTCGGGCGCGTTCGAGGACGGGTGCATCGGGGACTGGGCGCGGGACGCGGGGGATGCGCTGGCGCGGCTGACCGAGGGGCCGCAGGTGCTGGTGGGCTCCAGCATGGGCGGGTGGATCGCCCTGTTGCTGGCGCAGCGGTACCCGGCGCGGGTGGCGGGGATCGTGGGGATCGCGGCTGCTCCGGATTTCACCGAAGACAGCATGTGGGCGGGGTTCGATGCGGGGCAGCGCGCGGCGCTGGTGGAGGCGGGGCGCGTCGAGACGCCGTCGGAGTATTCGGACGCGCCTTATGTCATCACGCGGCGGTTGATCGAGGACGGGCGGGAGAACCTGGTGCTGCGGGACGCGCTGGTGCTGCGGGGGCCGCTCAGGTTGCTGCACGGGACGGCGGATGCGGAGGTGGAGGTGTCGGTGGCGCTGCGGCTGCTCGCGCATGCCGACGGGACGGATGTGCGGCTGACGCTGGTGCGGGGGGCGGACCACCGGTTCAGCGCGCCGGAGAACCTCGCGCTGATCGCGCAGACGGTGGAGGCGCTGGTCTAGCCGAGCATGAGGCCCGCGACGACGAGGACGAGGCCGATGGTGGCGAGTGCCACGGAGCCGAGGTTGACGGCGACGAGGCGCTGGAGGGCGCTGCGGGCGACCTCCGGGCTCGGCTTGTCGCGGCGGATGACGAATCCCTGGCGGATGCAGTAGCCGAGGCCGAAGAGGCCGAGGGCCGTGAGGAGGGCGCCGAGGAGCACGAGGAGCGTCATGCCGTGTCCCTAGTGGGCCGGATGACGGGGTGCAAGCGCTTGCCGGGGGCGGGGCACGGGTCTAGGGTCCGCGCCGGTTTCGCAGGGCGAGGAATTGAGATGGACGACATGATCGAGGACGAGGGCACGGCCGAGCAGTACAAGGTGACGGCGGCCGAACTGCGCCAGTTCATCGAGCGCTACGAGCGGCTGGAGGCGGAGAAGAAGGACATCGCCGACCAGCAGAAGGAGGTCATGGCCGAGGCGAAGGGGCGCGGCTATGACGTGAAGGTCATCAAGAAGCTGATCGCATTGCGCAAGCGCGAGCCTGCGGACGTGAGCGAGGAAGAGGCGATCCTGCAACTCTATCGCGAGGCGCTGGGGATGTGATGTCCGCGTCTGTCCACGCGTGGACAGAACGGTAAGTCATTCATTTGAAACGACATTCCTCGCGGCGTTCATCCTTTGGCAAGGATTTCGGGGCCGTTTTCAGGCGATGGGCAGGGTGTCGGCGACGGCGGCAGGCAGGAGCCCGGTCTCGTCGAGGAGGTCGAGGATGGTGTAGCGGCTGCGCAGGAAGCGGGCTTCGAGCGTCGTGCGGCGCAGGTCGGCGTTGGTGAGGCCGATGTCGGCGGCCTCGGACGGGGCCCCGGCGGCGCGGAGGGCCGCGCGCATGTCGGGCGCGGAGAGGGTCTGGCGTTGCAGGCGGCTGCGCAGGTCGGGCCAGCCAGTGGCGAGGCGGTGGAGGCGGATGCGCAGGGCCTCGGGGGTGGGGTGCTTGGCGCGGGTCTCGGCGAGGCAGCGGGTCGCGATCTCGCCGGGGCCGAAGGCCGTCTCGATGGCCGCGGCCTTGGCGGCGAGGTCGGGGGCCTCGGCTACAAGGCGGTCGATGTCGAGGGTGGTGAAGTCGCGGGCGAGGGTCCAGTCATAGAGGGCGAGGACCGTGGTGGTGCCGATGGCGACGCAGGCCCCGTGGCTGACGCGCGCGCCCTCGTGCATCAGGTCGGCCATTTCCCACAGATGGGCGATCTGGTGGTCGGCGCCGGAGGCGGGGCGCGAGGAGCCGTGGGCCTCCATGGCGAAGCCGACGAGGGTGAGGCCGGCGAAGAGCGATTGGAGGGCGGTGGGATCGCCCGCGGCGACGGCCTGCGGGTCCGACAGCCAGCCGCGCAGGCCGGTCTGGACCATGGGCCAGGCTGTGTCGTCGATGGGCTCCACCCCGAGCGCTTCGGCCAGGATCCAGTCCGCACCGGCGGGCACCTTGCCGGCGAGATCGGCGTAGCCCCAGCCGGTCATGGCCCGCGGGGCCGCGGCGAGCACGTCGAGATCGGCGAGGATCACGCGGGCGGGGCGGCATTGGATGGTCATCTTGAAGCCCCTGTCCGACAGGGGTGCCCCGGCGGAGGTGTAGCCGTCCATGGAGGCGGCGGTGGCGACGCAGAAGTAGGGGCGGTCGAGGGCGTGGGCCGCATGCTTGACCACGTCGTTGAGCACGCCGGAGCCGATGGCGACCGGCACCGCCTCGTCTGACGCAAGGACGGCCTGGAGTGCCGAGGACAGCTCGACCGTGGGTTTTGGGCGGGGCAGGGCCGGCAGGACGTGGCGGCGGGTGGCGATGCCCGCGGCGTTGAGGGCGGCCTCGACGGCGGGGCCTGCGGCCGCGAAGGTGTTCTCGTCGGCGATCAGGCAGGCGGGACCGGAGCCGAAATGCCGGGTGTAGAGGTCGCCCGCCGCGTGCAGCGCACCAGCACCGATGCGGACGTCCCGGATGCGGGTGGAGCCGGCGAGGGCCTGGGCTATGAGATCGGAGGGGGTCATCGGGCCTCTGGGGACTGGCCGACCGGTGCCTGCGGTGCGGAGCGCGCCATGCGGGCGGGCCGGCGACCGGCGCAGTCAGATTTTGGTGCGGTCGAGAAGACTCGAACTTCCACGGGAGTTACCCCACAGCGACCTCAACGCTGCGCGTCTACCAATTCCGCCACGACCGCACTGCGCGTGCTCCTAGCAAAGCGGCGGGCCGGTGCGCAAGGCGTAAAACACGGGCGGCTTGCGTCGCGGTTGCACTGGCCTCGGAGGGTGCCCGGCGCTAGGAGGGGCATCGCAGAGAGCGGGAGGATGCGATGCGCGACAGCGAGACGGACCGGTTCGAGGCAGACCTCGCGCGCGCGATCGATGGCAAGACGAAACCCGTGGGCGCGCTGGGGCGGATCGAGGATCTGGCGGCGCAGATCGCGCGGGTCCAGCGGAGCCTGACGCCGCGGATGGAACGGTGCACGCTGACGATTTTTGCTGGCGATCACGGCGTGGCGGCGGACGGCGTATCGGCCTTTCCGCCGGCGGTGACGCGCGAGATGGTGCGGAATTTTCTGGCGGGCGGAGCCGCGGCCAATGTCTTTGCCGCGAGCCTCGGGGTCGGGGTGCGGGTGGTGGACGCGGGCGTGGCGGGCGTGCTGCTGGAGGATCCGGGATTGCTGTCGCGGCGCATCGGGGCGGGTACGGCGAACTTTCGCGAGGGGCCGGCCATGACGCAGGCGCAATGCGCGGAGGCGCTCGGGGCGGGGCGGCGGCTCGGGGCGGACAGTCCGGGCGAGGCTGCGGCCTTCGGCGAGATGGGGATCGGCAATACGGCCGCGGCCTCGATGATCGCGCACAAGATCAGCGGGATCGACCTCGGCGTGCTGGTCGGGCGCGGCACCGGGCTCGACGACGCGGGGCTCGCGCGCAAGGCGGCGGTGCTGGCCGAGGCGGGCGCGCGCCGGCCGGGGCGGCTCGGGGCCGGCGAGGCGCTGGCGGAATACGGCGGGTTCGAGATCGCCATGATGGCGGGGGCCATGGCGGGTGCGGCGGAGGCCGGCAAGGTGGTACTGGTGGACGGGTTCATTGCGACGGCGGCAGCCCTTGCGGCGCTGGGCGCGGAGCCCGGGCTGCGGCAAGCGTTCGTGTTCGCGCATCGCTCGGCGGAGGCGGGACATGGCGCGCTGCTAGAGCATCTGGGGGCCGCGCCTCTGCTGGACCTCGGGATGCGGCTCGGGGAAGGGTCGGGGGCGCTTCTGGCCTGGCCGCTGGTGCGGGCGGCGGCGGCGATGCTGCGCGACATGGCGAGTTTCGAGAGTGCGGGGGTGAGCGGGGCGTGAAGGGGCGGCTCGGGCGAGAATGGTCGATCTTACTGCTCGCGGTGCAGTTCCTGACGCGGTTGCCCGTGCCCTCGGGCGTGCCCTATTCGGCCGGGCGGATGGCGGCGACGCCGCGGTGGTATCCGGGTGTGGGTGTCCTGATCGGGGCTGTCTGTGCGGTGGGGTTCGTTCTGGCGGCTCAAGCGTTTGCGCCGGTGATCGCCGGGCTGATCGCCGTGGGGGTCGGGATGATCCTGACGGGGTGCCTGCACGAGGACGGGTTCGCCGATACCTGCGACGGGCTGGGCGGAGCGGTGCCGCGCGATCGGGCGCTGGAGATCATGCGCGACAGCCGGATCGGGACCTACGGGGCGGCGGGGCTCGGGCTGTTGCTGGCGCTGAAGGTGGCCGCCCTGGCGTCCGTGCCGGTGTCGGGGGCGGCGCTGATGCTGGTCGCGGGTCATGCGGCGGGGCGCGCCTCGATGGTGCTGGTGATGGCGACGAGCGTCTATGTGCGCGCGGACGGGGCCGGGGCTGCGGCGGCGCGGGGGTTTTCGCGGGCGGGGCTCGGGTTTGCGCTGGCGACCGGCGGTGGGGCGGTGCTGGCGCTGGGGCTGGCGTTGCCCGCGCTTGCCGTCGCGGGGGCGGTACTGGGGCTGGGGGTCGCTCATGTCGCCATGCGGGTCTGGTTCGAGCGCAGGCTCGGGGGATATACCGGGGATTGCCTCGGGGCGGTGCAGCAGACCGGCGAGGTGGCTTTGTATTTGGGGGTGCTGGCGTGCCTGTGATCCTGTTGCGCCATACGCGTCCGGCGGTGGCGGAGGGGGTGTGTTACGGGCGCAGCGATCTGGATCTCGATGCGGGGTTTGCGGCGGATTTCGAGGCGGTGATCGGGGGGCTGCCGGAGGTGAGTGCGGTGGTGAGCAGTCCGCTGTCGCGGTGCCTGCGGCTGGCCGAGCGGATCGGGGCGGTGCGGGGGCTCGGGGTGGCGGTGGAGCCGCGGCTTGTGGAGATGGATTTCGGAGCCTGGGAGGGACGGCCCTGGGCCGATCTTCCGCGGGATGAGCTGGACCAGTGGGCCGCGGATTTCGATGGGGCGCGGCCGCATGGCGGGGAGAGCGTCGCGATGCTGGCGGCCCGGGTGGGGGCGGCGCTGGAGGCGGTTCCGCGCCGCATGCCGCCGGTGCTGTGGGTGGCGCATGCCGGGGTGGCCCGGGCTGCGGCGGCCCTCACCGGTCGGGCGGAGGGGTGGAACACGCGGCTGGGGTTCGGGGCCTGGCTCGATCTGTCGGCCGACTGAGGCCGGATCAGCTCCAGAGCAGGCCGGGTTTCGGTTTCGTCCAGGGGCCGAGGACGACGTTGTGCTCCTCGAGTTCGGCGCAGGCCGCGGCACTGCCTGAGCGCGCGCGGTCGAGGAGGGTGTGTGTATCCTCCGTGCCGCGGCGGCCGGCGGCGGTGGCGATGACGTCGCGCATGTGGACGAAGCCGTAGGCCTGTTCGGTGAGGCTCGCCGCGTCGTAGGTGGTCTGGCCGAGGGCCACGTAGTTGCGAACGGCCCCGGTGCGGCGCAGGCGCTCCTCGAAGAAGGCGCAGGCGATGAGGCATTCGTCGGCGAGTTCGCGCAGGCCAGAGGGGGGTGTGTTCTCGTCGAAGGCGCGGGTGATGCGGACCGTCAGGAGATCGACGCGGATCTCCTTGCCGATGAAGCGGGCGAAGGTGATGGAGAGATACGCCTCGAGGGTGCGGGTGAGGGGGATGCCGGCCTTCTCGATGCCGGAGCGGACGAAATCGGAGGCGACCCCGAGGGCTGCGTTGTTCATGGCCATCTGCTCCGGTGCGACGTGATCGGGCGGCGGGCGCGCCCTCCGTTCCTCGACGATGCCTGCGGCGCGTGTCTGGCCATGGTCACCTCATGTCTGCGGTCCGTGCGGGACCTGTGTCAGCCTAGCGGACAATGCTTAACGCTCCCTGATCGGCGGGAGGATGGATGGGTATGCGAAAGATCATGGCGTCCGGAGCCGGCAATGCTGTAACAGAAATGCGAAAAACCGGCAGAAAGTTCCGTGACGTGTCTGATGGCGCAATTTGTCATCGCGACGACGATAGCACGGAACGCGCGGTTCGGACATTGATTTGGCGCAGGCGCTTGGCCGCATCCGGGACGGGGACATGACGGAGACGGAACTGAAGATTTCGCTCGACGCGGGGCAGATGGCGCGGCTGAGACGGCATCCGGCCCTCACCGCGCTGCGCGAGGTGCCGCGGCGGACGGAGAAGCTTCTGTCGATCTATTGCGACACCGGGGACCACCGGCTGGCGCGGGCGGGCATGACGCTGCGGCTGCGCCGGATCGGGCGATCCTGGGTGCAGACGGTAAAGGCGGGGGGCCAGCCCGCCCCCACCGGGTTCTTTGCGCATCAGGAGGTGGAATGCCCGGCACCCGGCGGGCGGCTGGTGCTGAACGACGCGGATCCCACGGGGGTCTATGCGGCGGTGCGCAAGGCGGTGGGGGATGCACCGCTGGCACCGGTGTTCGAGACGCGGGTGGAGCGGGTCACGGAGCGGCTGCATCTGGCGGGGCTTGGGGTGATCGAGCTTGCGCTCGACAAGGGCTGGGTCGTGGCGGGCGAGGCGAAGGCGCCGATCCTGGAGGCGGAGCTGGAGCTTGTGGGCGGGGACGTGCGGGCGGTCTTCGCACTGGCTTCGAGGCTGTTTTCGACCGGGCCGGTGCGGTTTGCCACGGCCAACAATGCGGCGCTGGGCTACCGGCTGGTGCGGGGCGAGGGCGCGCCTCCCGAGGCGGTGGTGCGCGGGGCGGGAAGTGTCGCAATCGAGGCCGAGGCGACGGTGGAGAGGGTCGCGCGGGACGTCTTTCGCGACTGTTTCGCGCAGATCGCGCAGAACGCGGCGGTGGTCGCGGTATCGGACGCGCCGGAGGGGCCGCATCAGTTGCGCGTGGGCCTGCGGCGGCTGCGCACGGCGCTGGCGGTCTTCGGGCCGTCGCTGGGGCGGGAGGCGGTGAAAGGTATGTCGGATGCCGCGCGCGAGATGGGCCGCGTGGTCGGGCGGCTGCGCGACGTGGACGTGCTGACAAGCGAGGTTGTGGCCGAGGCCGCGGCCTTCGGGCTCGATGGGCCTGCGCGGACGGCGCTGGTAGGGGCGCTGGAGACGCGGCGGGTGGCCGTGCGGGGTGAGGTGCGGACCTGGCTCGCGGGGGAGGCTGCGACGCAGTTTCTGTTCGATCTGCTGGAGTTCATCGAGGCGCGCGGCTGGCTGGCGCCGGCGGATTACGAGCAGACCGGGCGGCTGGCCGTGCCGATCGGGGGGCTCGCCCCGCGTCTGCTGGAGCATCGCCGGGCGCGGGTGGCGAAGGTGGGCAGGCGGATCGAGACGCTGGACGTGGAGGCGCTGCACGCCCTGCGCAAGGAACTGAAGAAGCTGCGGTATACGGTGGACATGTTCGCGCCGCTTTATGGCGGCAAGGGGCCTGCGGCCTTTCTCGGGGCGCTGAAGGAGATGCAGGACACGTTCGGCAGCCTCAACGACGCCGCGATGGCCGCAGAGGCCCTCCATGGGCCGGAGGCACCGGCGCGGGGGGACGCCGACGCGCAGCGCGCGGTGGGCTGGGTGCTGGGGACGCTGGCGGTCCGGGTGACAGACGACCGGCCGCGGCTCTATCGGCGCTGGACGCGGCTGATGGCCACGCCCGCGTTCTGGGAGTGAGGCCGCCGCCCTGTGGAGGGCGGCGGGCTGGGGCGGGCGTCTAGCTTCGGTAGGGCATGCCTGCGGCTTCCATCGTGGCGGAATAGGCCTTGAAGATCTCGATCACGCGGGCCTGGCGTTTGCCCTGCTCGGCGATCTCGTCCCAGAAGACCCGCGCTTCGGCTTCGACCGTCGCCCATTCGTCGTCCGGGATGCTGGTGAGTTCCAGCTGGCCGCCGGTGGTGCGGAAAAATGCCTCGCCCCACCAGTACCAGCGCTGGCGGAACATGTTCGAGCTCTCGAGGGCCATGAGGAACAGGCGTTGAAGATGCGGGGGCATCTCGTTCCAGCGTTCCTCGTTGACGAAATGGCTGCCGATCCAGGCCCCGGAGATGTTGTTCGTGAGATAGTAGTTGGTCACGTTGGCCCAGCCGACGGTGTAGACCTCGGTGATGCCGGACCAGGCGATGCCGTCGAGCTCGCCCGTCTGCATGGCGACCTCGATGTCCTCCCAGGGCAGGGTGACGGGCACCACGCCAAAGCGCGACAGGAAGCGCCCGCCGGTGGGGAAGGTGAAGACGCGCTTGCCCTGGAGATCGGAGAGGCTGCGGATCGGCTCTCGCGTGGCGAAGTTGCACGGATCCCAGGCTCCGGCCCCGACCCACTTGACGCCGGTGCCGGCGTAGCTCTCCTCCCAGATCTCCTTGAGGCCGTAGTTCTCGAAGAGCGCCGGCACGTCGAGCGAGAAGCGCGAGGCGAAGGGGAAATAGGCCCCGAAGATCGCGACGTCGGCGGGCGAGCCCATGCTGTCGTCGTCGGACTGGCAGGCGTCGATGGTGCCCTGCTGGACCGCGCGGAACAATTCGCCCTGGGGGACGAGCTGGTCGGCGAAATAGAGCTCGATGGTCATCTCGCCGTTGGCCGCGGTGTTGAACTGGTCGATGGCGGGCTTGATGACGTATTCGGCGAGCGCGGGCCCGGCATAGGTCTGCATTCGCCAGACGGTGGGGGACTGGGCCTTCACGTAGGGGGCCGCGAGGGCGGAGGCGCCGACGGCACCCGCGCCGACGAGGCCTGCGCGCTTGAGAAAGGAACGACGGTCGGTCATGTGGATTGGTCTCCCTGGTTGTGGTTCATCAGCGTAGGGTCATCTGGCCGGGCAGCCAGAGGGCGATCTGCGGAAAGGCCGTCACGAGGGCGAGGCCGAGGACGAGGATCCCCACGAAGGGCAGGATCGAGCGGTAGATGTCGGGCAGCGTCACCTCAGGCGGGGCCATGGCGCGCATGAGAAAGAGGTTATAGCCGAAGGGCGGCGTGATGTAGGCGATCTGGCAGGTGATCGTGTAGAGCACGCCGTACCAGATTGGGTCGAACCCCAGCGCGATGACCAGCGGCACGTAGAGCGGGGCCACGATCACCAGCATGGCGGTGTCGTCGAGAAACATGCCCATCACGAGATAGGAGAGCTGCATCATCACGAGCACCTGCCACGGCGACAGCGCCCAGGTCTCGGTGAAGGTGGCGGCGAGGGCGCGCCCGGCCCCGAGCCCGTCGAAGACCGCGCCAAAGCAGAGGGCGGCGAGAATGATCCAGAGGAACATCGAACTGATGGCCAGCGTCTGGCGCATGGTGTTTTCCATGAGCGTCCAGGTCATCCGGCCGCGCAGGATCGCGGCGAGGGTGGCGGCAACGGCACCCACGGCGCTCGATTCCGTGAGGTTGGTCACGCCGGTGAGAAAGAGGCCGGTCATGGCGCCGAAGATGAAGAGCGGCAGGATCCCCGCCCCGAGCATCCGCAGCTTGTGCGCGAGGGTGAAGTCGCGCTCCGCGGCGGGCAGGGGCGGTCCGAGCTCGGGTTGCAGGCGGCAGCGCACGTAGATGTAGAGGATCATCAGGGACGCGAGCAAAAGGCCCGGAAAGACGCCGGCGAGCCAGAGCTGGCCCACCGGCTGGCGCGCGATCATGGCATAGAGCACCAGCACGATGGAGGGCGGGATCAGGATGCCGAGGGTCGAGCCGCCCTGGATCACGCCGGTGACCATGATCTTGTCGTAGCCGCGCCGCAGCAGTTCGGGCATGGCGACGGTGGCCCCGATGGCCATGCCCGCGACCGAGAGGCCGTTCATGGCCGAGATCACCACCATGAGGCCGATGGTGCCGATGGCGAGGCCGCCGCGCACCCCGCCGAACCAGACGTGGAAGGCGCGGTAGAGATCGTCGGCGATGCCGGACTCCGAGAACATGAACCCCATGAAGACGAACATCGGGATCGTCAGCATCGGGTACCAGTTCATCAGGGTGAAGGCCTGGTTGAACGGGATCTCCTCGCCGCCCTGGCCCCAGAGCAGCAGCGCGCCGACGGCCCCGATGAAGCCGATGGCCCCGAAGACGCGCTGGCCGGTGAGGAGCAGCACCATCATGGTGGCAAACATCGTGAGGGCGATGAATTCGGGGGACATTCAGATCTCGCGTCCGCGCAGATGGGCGATGTCGCGGAACAGGAAGGCGATGGCCTGGAGCAGCATGAGGAAGATGCCGAGGGTCATGACGACCTTGATCGGGGCGAGCGGCGGGCGCCAGGCGGTGGCGGCCCTCTGGCCGTATTCGAGCGCGTAGCTGGTGGAGGACACGCCGCCCCAGAGCAGCACGAGCAGATAGCCGATGAGGCAGAACGCGGTGATCGTGTCGACGAAGGCGCGCCTGCGCGGGGCCCAGCGCTCGTAGAGCAGATCCATCCGCACGTGGGAGCCGAGCTGGAGCGTCCAGGCCCCCCCGAGCAGGTAATAGGCCGCGAGCAGGAACTGGCCCATCTCGACGGTCCAGAGCGGCGGGCGGTTGAAGCCGGTGCGCATGACGGCGGAATAGAGCAGGACGCCCACCATGACGAAGATCAGGTACATGGCGATCTTGCCCACGATCCGGTTCACGGCCTCGACCGTGCGCACGTACCGGACGATGACTTCAGGCAAGCGGCACGACCGGATCTCCTTGGCGCGGTGCGGAGCGCGCACGCAGTTTCGCTGACGGGGGCGATCCTTCGGTCAAGTCCCGGGACAGTCAAGGCGTTTTGCCGGATGGCGTCCGGAATTGCGGCGGCTCTGCGCCCTCAGGTTGCCGGCGGTGTGCGGCGTTGCGCGCAGGGCGGAGGCCGGGATCCGTTCAGGCGCAAAGCCGCGTGCCGGTGGCCGCCAGCGCGCGCAGTTGCGCCTCGATCCGATCGAGCAGGGCCGGATCGGCGGGGTCCGCGTCGCGTGCGGTCTGGGCGAGGTGGCTTATCCCCGTGAGCCCGAGGCTCACCGCGGCCCCCTTGAGCGTGTGCAGCGCGCGCGTAGGGTTCCGGGTCTTGGGAGCCCAGGGCCGCGCGGGCCTCGGCGATCAGGCTCAGGCTTTCGGCTCCGAAATCGGCGAGGAGGCCTGTGACCACGTCTGCGCCAAGGGTGCCGATCAGGGCCCCGCGGAGGGCCTCGTCCACGTCCGCGGCCCGATGGGGCAGCCAGCGCCCGAGGAGGTCCCGGAGCTTGGCGCGCGTGACCGGCTTGGTGATGAAATCGTCCATGCCGGCGGCGAGACAGCCCTCGCGGTCGGAGACGAAGGCGTTGGCGGTCAGGCCGACGATGGTGCCGGCGTAGCCGCGTGCGCGCATGAGCCGAGTGGCGGCGAGCCCGTCGAGCACGGGCATCTGCATGTCCATTAGGATCAGATCGAAGGTCTGCGTCTCGGTCATGCTGCAGGCCTCGGCCCCATGTTCGGCGATGAGCGCCCTGAGGCCCAGGCTCTCGAGCAGGCCGCAGGCGACCTTGCGGTTGACGCCGTTGTCCTCGACGACGAGGATCCGGCCGGTGTAGCGACACGGCTCGGTCGGCTGCGCTTGTGGGTGCGCGGGCATCGGGACCGCGGCGGAGGGGACCATGGCCGGACATTGGGTCACTTCGGCCCCTGCGGACAGGCCTGTCGGGATCTCGATCCAGAAGCTGGTGCCCTCCCCGCAGACGCTGAAGACGCCGATCTCGCCGCCGAGGGCCTCGACGAGGCGCTTGCAGATCGCAAGGCCCAGCCCGCTGCCGTCGAAGCGCCGGGCGATGGTGTTGTCAATCTGGCTGAATTCCTTGAAGAGCCGGGGCAGGGCGTCCGCCGGGATGCCGTGCCCGGTGTCGGTGACCGAGATGCGCAGCCGCGCGCCCTCCGCAGCCTCGACCAGCACGCGCACCGAGCCCCGGTCGGTGAACTTGATGGCGTTGCCGATGAGGTTGACGAGGATCTGGCGCAGGAGTGCGGGGTCGGTGCGGATGGTGACCGGGCTCGCGCAGACCTCGAGTCTGAGGCCCTTGGCGGTGGCGCGAGGGCTGAGCAGGCCGCGCATCTGATCGAGCAGATCGGTGAGCGGCAGGTCGGCGGCATTCACCTCGACCATGCCGGCCTCGAGCTTGGAGAAGTCGAGGATGTCGCTGATCACGTCCAGCAGAAGGTCGCCCGACTGGTGGATCAGGCCGACGAGATCTGCCTGCGTGCCGTCGAGCGGGGTGGTGGCCAGCACCTCGGCCATGCCGATGACCCCGTTGAGCGGGGTGCGGATCTCGTGGCTCATGGTCGCGAGGAACACCGATTTCGCGCGGTTGCCGGCCTCGGCGGCCTCGGCGGCGCGGGCGTTGTGCTGGCTCAGGGCTTGGAGCCTGCGCCCCGTCCGGGCGATGTGCACGAGCTGAATGATGAGGAGGGCCACCACCAGCACGAGCCCGGCCACGAGGACGAGAACGCCCCAGGCGATCACGCGCGACACGTCGCCGGTTGCCGCCCGTTCTGCCACGCGCATCTCGCCGTTGAGCGTGTTGGCCTCGATGGCCACGAATTCGGTGTTCTTGCGGATGGCGTCCACTTCGACAGAAAGCTCGGGCAGGTAGGCAAGAAAGGCTGGCTCGTCGAGCTTGACGGCGTCGATCTGCGGGGCAATCCCCAGGATCCGGGTCTCGGTGTCCTGGATCCGGGCGGTGAGGGTCTCGCTGCTGCGGGTCAGTCCGTCGCGGACAATTTTTTGTAGGTCGGTCGCCCGGCTGTAGAGCACGTCATAGCGCAACACCACGTTGGCGAGCGTCTCGGGCGTGCGATCGAGTTGGGCGCGCAGGATCGCGTCGGTGAGGCGGTAGGCCTCGCGGTCAGCCTGAAAGGTGGCCCAGAGCGCGCTTTCGCGCACCTGGCTGCCGGCGCCGCGCTGGCGTTCCTCGAGCTTGGTGAACATGAACGCCAGGGTCACGAAGATGACGAGGCTGGTCCCGGCGAGGATGGCGATGGAAAGGGCGAGGCGCCTGCGAAAGAGCGGCACTGCCTCGAGCATCGCCTGCGGCATGATCAGAACACGTCAAGCTGCATGACCTGCCAGACGCTGCGGCCGAAGTAGGTCTCGTTCATGAGATCGGGGTTCTCGTCGAAGGGATAGATAACGAAGAGCGGGCCCTTGTCGCGCACGGACAGGATGTCGCCGTCGATCCGGGTGGCGAAGATAACCAGAAAGGCCTCTGCGTCGGCTATCGGGATGTCGATGGCATAGTCGTTTATCGCCCGGACGCGCACCGAAGTGCCCCTGGCCCCGACGGCTTCGAGGATCGCGGACATCAGCGGGCCGCTGAACGTCCGGCGGCTGTCGTACCAGGGCGTGGCGGTAATGGTTTCGCGGCTGGCGAGGTCCTCGAGCATCGCGAGGTCGAACCGGGCCTCATCGCCCGCGTTGGTGTTGGCGATGGCCCCGGAGACGGTGAGCACCACGGGGCCTTCCGGTGCGGCGAGAGGGACCGCCCCGGCGAGGGCGGGCAGGGCGAGGGCGGCAGCGAAGGCGAGGCTGAGGAGTTGGGTGCGCATGGAGGTTTCTCCGGGGGGCGTGAGGGACGGGATCAGGCGGCGGAGCTTCTGGCGCGCAGCGGGCTCATGAGCGGCGCGATCCGCTCCCAGCCGCGCTCGAAGGCCGCGACGCAGACGGGGTCGAAATGCTTGCCGGACTGGGCGAGGATCTCGGCGCGGGCCTCGGCGACGGGCCAGGCGTGCTTGTAGGGTCGGGCGCTGCACAGGGCCTCGAAGACATCGGCGATGGCGGTGACGCGGCCCTCGATGGGAATGGCCTCGCCCCTGAGCCCGGTGGGATAGCCCGTGCCGTCCCAGCGTTCGTGATGGGTCATCGCGATCCGTTCGGCCGTGCGGATCAGCTCGCTGTCGCCGTCCTGGAGGATCTCGCCGCCGAAGGCGACGTGGCGTTCCACCAGGATGCGTTCGGCTGGCAGGAGGCGGCTCGGCTTGTTGAGGATCGCGTCGGGCACGCCGATCTTGCCGACGTCGTGCAGCGGAGCCGCGAGATAGATCATCCGGCAGCGGTCGGCGGCGAGGCCAAGCTCCTCCGCGATGACGAGCGAGATGGTGGCGACCCGCGAGATGTGCTCGCCGGTGCCGCCGTCGCGGTACTCGATGGCGCGGGCGAGCCGCCAAATCATCTCCTCCTCGCGGGCGAGCAGGCTGGCGGTGGCCTTCTCGACCTCGTGGGAGAGCCAGTCGGCGCGGTTGAACAGCTCGAGCTGCGCACTGCGGAGCGCGAGCAGATTGCCGACCCGGACCTGCAGCTCGTGGGGATCGACGGGTTTCTGGAGGAAATCGGTGGCGCCCGCTTCGATGGCCTCGAGGCGCACGGCGCGGTGGTCGTCGGCGGTGATCATCACGATGGGGACGTGTTCGGTGTGCGGATCCGCCCGCAGCGCCCGCACGAAAGCGACGCCGTTCAGCCCGGGCATGATGTAGTCGACGAGGACAGCGTCGAAATTCTCGCGGCTGCACAGATCGAGGGCGGCCATCGGATCGAGCTGACCGGTCACCCGGACTCCGGGAATGCGGGAGATGATACCCGTGAGAACGGCCAGATTTATGGCGCTGTCTTCCACGACCAGAACATGCATGAGGACGACCCCCTGAGAATGGGACCTGCATACATCATCGACTGTGAATTCATAGTTTACGGGTCTATAGTGGTGTACGGTGCGTCAATACTTCAATTCGATACAAATCGAGCGGAACCGATGAGGTGGAGCCGTCAACCCGCATAGCCGCCGAGTTCGCAGACGACGCGCCATTCCTCCGGGCTTACCGGCTGCACCGAGAGGCGCGAGTTGGTCACCAGCACCATGCCCGCGAGCCGCGGGTCGGCCTTGCAGGTCTCGAGCGTCACCGGGCGGGGAAACGGAGCTACCGCGCGGATGTCGACGCATTCCCAGCGCGGATCGTCGGTGCTGCCGTCCGGATGGGCCAGCGCGCAGACCTCGACCACGCCCACGACCGAGCGCTCGAGGTTCGAATGGTAGAAGAACCCCAGGTCGCCGAGCGCCATCGCCTTCATGTTGTTGCGCGCCTGATAGTTGCGCACGCCGTCCCATTCCTGGCCGGCGGCACCACGCGCAGTCTGATGCTCCCAGCTCCAGACGTCGGGTTCGGACTTGAAGAGCCAGCGGCGCATCAGCCGATCACCCGGTTCCAGGCCCGGATCTCGACGCGGTCGAACAGGCCCGCGAGGGCATAGGGGTCGTTCGCGGCCCAGGCCTCCGCGCCGCGCCGGTCGGCGACGTCGAGGATCAGGAGCGAGCCGATCATCTCGCCGTCCCGGTCGACGCAGGGGCCGGCCTGGAGCACGACGCCGGTCGCGGCGATGTAGTCGAGATGGGCGGCCCGGTTGGCCTTGCGGGTCTCGAGGGCGCCCGGCTTGTCGTCACAGATCACGGCGAACAGCATGTGTCATTCTTCCTTCAGGGGTCGGGCGAGCAGGGCGTCCATCGCGGCGGCGAGGGTCATCATGCCGTCGAGAACGGCCGCGACCGCGGAGGCAATCGGCAGATCGACGCCGTGGCGCAGCGCAAGGTGGCAGGCCGCGCGCGCCGTCGCAACCCCTTCGACCGTGCCGTGCACCGCGGAATTGCCCGAGGCCATTTTTCGCCCAAGGGCGAAGTTGCGCGATTGGCCCGAATTGCAGGTCAGCGACAGATCCCCGAGCCCCGAGAGCCCCGCCAGGGTCTCGGGGCGCGCGCCCATGGCGGCGGCGAGCCTGCGCATTTCGGCAAAGCCGCGGGTCATGAGGGCCGCGCGCGCGGAGTGACCGAGGCCTGCGCCCTCCACGAGCCCGCAGCCGATCGCGACGACGTTCTTGAGCGCGCCGCCGAGTTGTGCGCCGACCACGTCCTCGGTGCGGTAGAGGCGCAGATGCGGCGTCGAGAGCGCCGCCTGGAGCGCGCGGCCTGTCGCCTCGTCCGTGCAGGCGAGCGTCAGCGCGGTGGGCAGGCCGCGGCGGATCTCGGCGGCGAAGCCCGGGCCGGTCAGGACGGCGAGCGGCCCGTGGGGCGGATGGGCCTCCGCGACCTCCGTCTGGAGCCGGGCGTCCGCGGCATCGAGGCCCTTGGCGCAGAGAATGAGGGGTACGTGCGGCAGCGAGGATCCGTGTTCAGCAAGGAACGGCGCGGTGACCTGGGCAGGCAGGACCAGCAGGAGGATCTCCGCCGCGGCGAGATCGCCAAGATCCCGCGTCCGGTGCAGGGTGTCGGGGAGGGTGGCGTCCGGCTCGCAGGCGAGGCTGCGGCCCCAGAGCGTCACCTTGCGCCCGGTGCGTGCCTCGACGACCGCGAGGGCGGCGCCGAAGGCCCCGGCCCCGATGACGCCGATCACGCCTTGGCTCCCTTGCGCCCGGACCCGAGCATCGGCGTCGAGACAGTATCAAGGGGCCAGCGCGCCCGGGCGGAGAGGCTCAGATCGTCGGGTCCTCGGAGTGCCAGACGCTCGGCGGCGGCCCAGGCGATCATCGCGCCGTTGTCGGTGCAGAGCGCGAGCGGCGGGGCGTTGAACCGCGCCCCGGCCTCGGAGGCTATCGCGGCGAGGGCGGTGCGGATCCGTCCGTTGGCCGCGACGCCGCCCGCAACGGCAAAGGCCGGGGGCATCGCGGGATAGGCCCGTGCCGCGAGGCGCAGCGCGCGGCGGGATTTCTCGGCGAGCGTGTCGGCGACGGCGGCCTGGAAGCTGGCACAAAGGTCGGCGCGGTCGGTGCGCGTAAGCCCGCCGTGCGCCGCGACCAGAACATCGAGCGCACGCCGGACGGCGGTCTTGAGCCCGGAGAACGAGAGGTCGCAGTCGTCGCGGTCTAGGAGCGGGCGGGGAAAGGCGAAGCGGGCGGGATCGCCGGTCGCGGCCTCCGCCTCCACCTCCGGGCCGCCGGGCTGGCCGAGGCCGAGAAGTTTGGCCACCTTGTCGAAGGCCTCGCCGGGCGCGTCGTCGATGGTGCCGCCGAGACGGCGGAAGGTCTCGGGCCCCTCGACGCCGAGGAACTGGCAATGCCCGCCGGACACGAGGAGCATCAAATAGGGAAAGGGCAGGTCGTCCGTCAGGCGCGGCGTGAGGCCGTGGCCTGCGAGATGGTTGACGCCGACGAGGGGCAGGCCGCAAGCGGCCGCGAGCCCCTTTGCGAACATCACGCCGGCGAGGACGCCGCCGATCAGCCCGGGGCCGGCCGTGACCGCCACGCCGTCGAGATCCCCGAGGCCGAGGCGTGCGTTCGCCAGCGCCTCGGCCGTCACGAGGTCGAGCCGCTCGGCATGGGCGCGCGCGGCGATCTCGGGCACGACGCCGCCGAATCCTGCGTGCAGGTCGCGCTGGCCGCGCGACGCCGTCCCGAGGATGGCCCCCACCGCGCGTCCGGGCGTCGCCCGCACCAGGGCCGCGGCCGTGTCGTCGCAACTGCTCTCGAGGCCGAGAAGGACGAGATCGCGCGCCATGGGACGCTCCGGATGTTGCGAGGGGACGCCTTCGCCGGTACCACCGGGCCACGGTCCGCGCAAGGACGGGCCGGGACGGAATGGGGAAGATCGATGGATCCGGAGGGGCCGCCCGGGCTCTTGCTGATGCGCCCGCGGGAGCAGTCGGAGGCGTTCGCCGCGGCCCTGGAGGCGGCGGTGCCGGGCCGGTTCACGCCCGTGATCGCACCGATGACGGTCATAACACCCGTGCCGGTGCCGATCGATTTGAAGCAGGCGCAGGGCTTGCTGTTCACGTCAGCGAACGGCGTAGAGGTGTTTGCGCAGATGTGCGCGGACCGGAGCCTGCCCGCCCTCTGCGTCGGGGACATGACGGCGCGGGCGGCGCAGGCCGCAGGGTTCGAGGCCTGGTCCGCGGGGGGGGACGTGGCGGCGCTGGCCGGGCTCGCGACGGCGCGGGCGCGGGAGGGGGCGGGAGATTTCGTGCATGTCCGGGGCCGTCACGCGGCGGGCGATCTGACCGGGCGGCTCGACCGGGCAGGGATCCCCGCCCGGGCGCTCGAGATCTATGACCAGCGGGCGGGGCCTCTGCCCGCTGCGGCCTGCGATCTGCTGGCACGCGGCGGCATCGCGGTGGTCACGGCGTTCTCGCCGCGTTCCGCGGGGCTTTTCGCGGCGCAGGCGGCGGCCGCGGGCTGGGATCTGGGGCGCGTGACGCTGGTGGCGCTGAGTGCCGCGGCGGCAGAGGCCCATGCCGCACCGGAGCCCGGGCGGTGCCTCATCGCGGACGAGCCCACCCGGGCGGGCATGATCGCGGCCCTCGCCACGCTCTGATCGGGCGACCGTCTGCGACTTGTTCACGCGGGGACCTTGTCCTAGTATCCTTTGCTTAGGGGTGGTTATGCACACCGAGCAGGAAGCGGGACCGGGGGCGATCAGCGATGGTGAGAAAGAAATCCGACGCGACGGAGCCGGACCCCCTGGACACCGGACCGCAGGATCCGCCGCGTGAGACCGATTCGCAGGGCATCGACCCATCCGGGGTTTCCCTCGACAAGCCGACGGGGCCGTCGACGGAGTCTGAGCGCGCGACGTCCGTCCCCGAGGCCGGGCAGATGCCCGAGATGCAGTCCGGGACTAGGGCAGGCCCGGAGCCCGAGACGCAGCCTGATTCTCAGCCCGTGCCGGATCTCACGTCCGATCCGATCGCGGAACCTGACCCTCATGGCGACCGCACCGCCGGATCCACAGGCGAGCCTGCCGCAGGCCCCGTCACGGCTGCGCAGAAGCGGTCGTCCGTTGCCGGCCGGGCGCTCGCGGCGCTGGTGCTCGTTCTCGTCGGGGCGGTGATCGGAATTTGGGCCGCCCCGCGGATCGCACCGGTGCTTCCGGCGGGAATGGCACCGGTCGCGGCGTGGCTCTCGCCCGGGCAGTCGGAGGCCGCGGCCCGGATCGCGGAGATCGGGGCCCGGCTGGACACGGTGGTTGCAGAGGTGGCCGAGGCGCCGGATGCGGGCTCGGTCGAAGCCACGGCGCGCGAGATCGTCTCGGCGGCGGAATCGTCGCTTTCATCCGAGATCGCCGCGGTGCGCGACAGCCTGAGCGAGGCCGACGTCTCGGAGGTGAGCGCGCGGGTCGGACGGCTCGAGACGTCGCTCGACGGCGCGCTCGCGGAGTTTTCGACGCTCAAGGAGCAGATCGGCGCGGGTGTGACGGACAACGGAGATCCGTTGATCGACACCTACCGCGCGGAGCTCGACGGGCTGCGGGCCGAGGTCGGTCGGCTCTCGAGCGAGGTGTCGGGTCTCGGCGGGCGTCTCGACGAGGTCGAGGCCGACGCCGAGGCCGATGTCGCGGCAGCCGAGGAAGAGGCGGCCGCGGCCGAGGAGACCGCCGCCGCAGCCCAGGATCAGGCGGCCCTGCGCACGGCCGTAGCTCAGATCTCGGCGGCCGTGACCAGCGGTGCGCCGTTTGCGGAACCTCTTGCGGATCTCGCGGCTTCTGACAGGGTCGATGTGCCGTCCGGTCTGTCGACCGCCGCCGAGACCGGCGTGCCGACGCTCGCGCAGTTGCGCGCAAGCTTCGGCGACGCCGCCCACCGGGCGATCCGCGCGAGCATCACCGCGAGCGCGGGCGAGGGGTTCTTCGCGCGGTCGGCCGCGTTTCTCGAGGCGCAGGTCGCGAGCCGTTCGCTGGAGCCGCAGGACGGCGCCACGCCGGACGCGATCCTCTCGCGGGTCGAGGCGGCCCTGCGGCAGGACGACCTGCGGGCGGCGATCGCGGAGGCCGAGGCTTTGCCGTCCGAGGGCGGCTCGGCGCTGAGCGACTGGCTGGCGGCGGCGAAACTGCGCGCCGAGGCCGAGGCGGGTCTGGTGGAGTTGTCCGACTCCGTTTCGACCCAGAATTGAGGAGAGGCCGCAATGCTTCTGTCATTGTTGAAGATCATCGGCTTTCTCGCGATCGCGGCAGCACTCGCTTACGGTGCGTCGTTCCTGCTCGAGACCCCGGGCGGGGTGACCATCGCCTTCGGGGCGCGTGAATTCGCGCTCACGCCCATCGGGTTCGTGTTGGCGCTCGTGGCCCTGGTGATCGCGGCCATCATCTTGCTGAAGATCTTCGGCTTCATCGTGGCACTGATCAACTTCGTATTCGGGGACGAGACGGCGATCACGCGCTATTTCACGCGCAACCGCGAAAAACGCGGCCTCGATGCCCTGACGGGCAGCTTGCTCGCGCTCGCCTCCGGCGAGTCCACGCTGGCGATGCGCAAGGCGAACAAGGCGGACCGCCTGTTGAACCGCCCGGAGATCACCAGCCTCGTTACGGCGCAGGCGGCCGAGATGTCCGGCGACCGGGCGAAGGCGCTCGGTCTTTACAAGTCCATGATCCCGGACCAGCGCACGCGCTTTGCTGGAATCCAGGGAGCGCTGCGCCTCAAGCTTGAGGCGGGCGAGACCGATACGGCGCTGGCGCTTGCGCAAAAGGCGTTCGCCTTGCGCCCCGATAACCAGAGCGTCCTGCGCACACTGTTCGATTTGCAGTCGAAGACCGAGGACTGGTCGGGCGCGCGCTCGACCTTGAACGCGACGCTGCATGCGCGCATGCTGCCGCGCGACGTGGGCACGCGGCGCGATGCGATCTTGTCGCTCGCCGATGCGCGCAAGGCGCATCTGAACGGGGATGCCGCCCGTGGTCACGAGGCCGCCCGTCAGGCGAACAAGCTTGCGCCGGCGCTGGTCCCAGCCGCGACGCTCGCCTCGGAGGCGCATCTCGACCGGGGGTCCAAGCGCCGGGCGTCCAAGGTACTGGTGTCGGCGTGGATCGCAAATCCGCATCCCGATCTGGCCGCGGCCTTCGCCCGGATCGTGCCGGACGAGACCACGGCCGCCCGCCGCAAACGGTTCGAGGCGCTGATCAACGCCGCCCCGCGCCACAGCGAGAGCCGTCTGCTCGCGGCGGAACTCGCCCTCGCGGACGAGGATTTTCCGGCGGCGCGCAAGGCGCTGGGCGATCTGACGGAGACGGAACCCACGACGCGCAGCCTCGCGATCATGGCGGCGGTGGAGCGCGGGCAGGGCGCCCCGGAGGCCGTGGTGCGCGGATGGCTCGCGAAGGCGCTGAGCGCGTCGCGCGGCCCGCAGTGGGTCTGCGACAAGTGCAACCATGTCCACGCGGCCTGGGTGCCGGTCTGCGAGAGCTGCGGGGCCTTCGACACGCTGGACTGGAAGACGATTCCGAATGCGGCCGACAGCGGGCTCGCGCAGTCCACCATGCTGCCGCTGATCGTGGGCTCCGGCGATCCGGAGCCGGTGGCGGAGCCGGGACCGGCGGAGACCGGGCCTCCCGTGGAGGATGCCGTTCTCGCCGAACGCACGGCCTGAGCCACGGCTTGACGCGAGGGCTCGGTTTGACATGCCAGTCTCCCCCGCGTCAGGCGGGGGGGAACGTTGCAAGGGCATGGGAAGACCGGCCGCGTTCCGATAACCGGCCTGCCCGATCAACTACGTTTGGACGAGGAACCGACGCGGCCGGAGGCTTTGCTCGATCGGACGCGGATCGTGGACAAAAAAGCGCCGGGCCTGAGCCCGACGCTTCTTGTTTGTCTGGCCGGCAAATGGGGTCAGCGCTTGGAGAACTGGAAGCTCCGGCGGGCCTTGGCGCGGCCGTATTTCTTGCGCTCGACGACGCGGCTGTCGCGGGTCAGGAAGCCTGCGGCCTTCAGCGGGGCGCGCAGCGACGGCTCGAAGAGTTGCAGCGCCTGGCTGATGCCGTGCTTGACGGCGCCGGCCTGGCCGGAGAGGCCGCCGCCCTTGACGGTGGCCATAACGTCGAACTGCCCGCCGACGTTCGCGACCGTGAAGGCCTGGCCGATCACCATCTGGAGCACCGGGCGGGCGAAGTATTCCGCCATCGGCTTGCCGTTCACGACGACCTTGCCGGAGCCCGGCTTGATCCAGACGCGGGCGATGGCGTTCTTGCGCTTGCCGGTGGCGTAGGAGCGGTTGAGGCTGTCGCGCTTGGCCTCGCGCACGGGGGCGGGTTCGGCCTCGGAGGAGACGCCGACGGCGTCCTTGAGCTGGTCGAGCGAGGTGATGGTATCGGCCATGGCTTATGCGCTCCGGGTGTTCTTGGGGTTCATGGCGCCGACGTCCAGCGGCTCCGGGCTTTGGGCGGCATGGGGATGCTCGCCCCCGGCATAGATCTTGAGATGCGATAGCTGCTCGCGGCTGAGCGGTCCGCCGGGCATCATGCGCTCGACGGCCTTGGAGATGACCCGCTCGGGGTGCTTGCCCTCGAGGACCTGACCCGCGGTGCGGTGCTTGATGCCGCCCGGATAGCCGGTGTGCCAGTAGTAGCGCTTGTCGGCGCGCTTGTTGCCGGTCATCTGGACCTTCTCGGCGTTGATGACGATGATGTTGTCGCCCATGTCCATGTGCGGCGTGAACGTCGGCTTGTGCTTGCCACGCAGGCGCATCGCGATGAGCGAGGCGAGGCGGCCGAGCACGATGCCCTGCGCATCGATCACGACCCATTTCTTGGAGATGTCGGCCGGCGTGGCGCTGAAGGTCTTCATGTCTGGTGTCCCGTACCGTTCGGCTGTCCGGACGGCTGGAAGCCCCGGGCAGGTGTGGGGCGGTATATGCCGAAGTTCCACGCTGAGGTCAATCGGGCCAGAGCCTAAATTCTCCAGCATTTCCAAAACGTTACAAATAAGGTATCAGAATACCCCAGTTTGCGACGGCGCAATCGCCTCGATCACGCCGGTCGCCTTGAGCAAAGCATAGATCGCCACGAGTCCGAAGGCCGCCCAGAGCCCCTGGCGAGAACGCGGGGACTTCGTGAACAGCGCCACCACCGCGGTGAAGACGAGGATGAGAAACAGAAACCGGAACATGCGCCCACTAAGCATGGCCTGCGCCCGGCCCGCAAGCGCCTAAGGCGGCCGGGCGCGGGGGGATGGCGTAGGTTAGGCTCGCGCGGGCGACGGGCCCCTCGACCCCCTCCGACATGAGAAGGACGTCGCCGACGCAGAGCCTGCGGCCGAGCTTGAGGATGCGCGCCTCGGCGGTGAGCACCCCCGGCGACGG
>JBBQYB010000026.1:0-28378 GCA_038209095.1 Rhodobacterales bacterium | reverse complement strand
GACGAAATAGATGACGAGCACGCCCGGCACGATGGTCAGGACACCGGCGGCGGCGAGCGTGCCCCAGTCCATCCCGGCGGCCGAAACCGTGCGGGTCATGATCGCCCCGATGGGCTTGGCCGCGACCGAGGTCAGCGTGCGGGCCATCAAAAGCTCGACCCAGGAGAACATGAAGCAGAAGAAGGCGGTGACGCCGATGCCGGCCTTGATCAGCGGCATGAAGACGAAGAGGAAGAAGCGCGGGAAGCTGTAGCCATCGACATAGGCGGTCTCGTCGATCTCCTTCGGCACGCCCGACATGAAGCCCTCGAGGATCCAGACGGCGAGCGGCACGTTGAAGAGACAGTGCGCGAGGGCCACCGCGATGTGGGTGTCGAAGAGCCCCACGGCCGAGTAGAGCTGGAAGAACGGCAGGGCGAAGACCGCGGGCGGTGCCATGCGATTGGTCAGCAGCCAGAAGAACAGGTGCTTGTCGCCCATGAAGCGGTAACGCGAGAACGCATAAGCCGCAGGCAGGGCGACGCTGAGGGAAATCACCGTGTTCAGAACCACGTAGATCATGGAGTTGACGTAACCCATGTACCAGGCGGGGTCGGTCAGGATGGTGCGGTAGTTGGCGAACGTGACCTGCTGGGGCCAGAGCGAGAATACCGTGAGGATCTCGGTATTGCTCTTGAGGCTCATGTTGATGAGCCAGTAGATCGGCAGGAGCAAAAAGACGATGTAGATCACGCAGATTATGGGGGCCATCGATACCCGGAACGCCACGTTGCGGCGCGTGACGGCGGCTTCGGCGGCGATGGTCATCAGCGTTTTTCCTCCGCGTCCTGGGCGGTCATCACCGTGTAGAACACGTAAGAGATCAGGAGGATGACGAGGAAATAGATGAGCGAGAACGCCGCCGCATTGCCGAGGTCGAACTGGCCGATGGCCATCTTGACCAGATCGATCGAGAGAAACGTCGTGGCATTGCCGGGGCCGCCGCCGGTCAGGATGAAGGGCTCGGTGTAGATCATGAAGCTGTCCATGAAGCGCAGGAGGATCGCGATCAGGAGCACGCCTTTGATCTTGGGGAGTTCGATGTAGCGAAACACGGCCCAGCGCGAGGCCTGGTCGATCTTGGCCGCCTGGTAATAGGCCTGGGGGATTGACTGGAGCCCGGCATAGGCGAGCAGGACCACGAGCGAGGTCCAGTGCCAGACGTCCATGACGATGATGGTGATCCAGGCGTGGAGGGCATTCTGAGTGTAGTTGAAGTCGATGCCGATGTTCGCCAGTGAATAGCCGAGCAATCCGATGTCGACGCGCGCGAAGACCTGCCAGATCACGCCGACGACATTGAACGGGACCAGAAGCGGTAGGGCCATCAGGACGAGGCAGACGCTCGCCCAGAAGCCGCGCTTCGGCATGTTGAGCGCGATGAAGACACCGAGCGGCACCTGGATGAGCAGGACGATGCCGGAGAAGATCAGGTTGCGCCCCAGCGCGTCGCGGATGCGCTCGGAGGCCAGCGTGTCCTCGAACCAGGTCAGACCGGCCCAGAAGAACTCGTTTCTGCCGAACGTGTCCTGCACCGAATAGTTCACGACCGTCATGAGCGGGATCACGGCGGAGAACGCCACGAGCAGCAGGACGGGCAACACGAGAAACCAGGCCTTCTGGTTGACAGGCTTGTCCATCAGGCGGCTTCTCCCTCGATGCGCCAGTCGTCGACGTAGACGTTGACGCCCGCAGAATCGAAGGCGAGCTGCACGCCGTCGGCGGGGATCTGGGTCTCCTCGGGCGTGGTCACGTTGATCTCGCGGCCCTCGAAGGATGCGCGCAGGATCTTGTGGCGGCCGATGTCCTCCACCCGGCGCACCGTTACGGGCAGGCCGCCGCTGGGGACCAGCCGCACGAATTCGGGGCGGACGCCGATTTCGGTCTTGCCGGGTTTGGGCCTGTAGGCCCGTCCCAGATCGATTTCGTGCCCGCCGATACGTCCCGCACGCCCGGAGATCTCGGCGGGCAGGACGTTCATGCCCGGCGATCCGATGAAATAGCCGACGAACGTATGCGCGGGTCGCTCGAACAGCTCCTCGGGCGTCCCGAGTTGCACCACCTCGCCGTCGGTCATCACCACGACCTTGTCCGCGAAGGTCAGCGCCTCGGTCTGGTCGTGGGTGACATAGATCATGGTGTGTCCGAATTCGGCATGGAGCGCGCGCAGCTGGGTGCGCAATTGCCATTTCATGTGCGGATCGATCACGGTGAGCGGCTCGTCGAACAGGATGGCGCTGACGTCCTCGCGCACCATGCCGCGGCCGAGGCTGATCTTTTGCTTGGCATCCGCCGTCAGTCCGCGGGCCTTGTGGTCGAGTTCGGCCTCCATCCCGATCATGCGGGCGATGCTCCGGACGCGGTCCGCGATATAGGCCGGGTCGGCGGCGCGGTTGCGCAGCGGGAACGCGAGGTTATCGCGCACGCTCATAGTGTCGTAGACCACGGGAAATTGGAACACCTGGGCGATGTTGCGCGCCGCGGTATCGGCTCTGGTCACGTCGCGCTCGTTGAACAGGACCCGGCCCTCAGAGGGGGTCACGAGGCCCGAAATGATGTTCAACAGGGTCGTCTTGCCGCAGCCGGAGGGGCCGAGCAGCGCATAGGCGCTGCCGTCGTCCCAGACGTGATCAAGCGGCTTGAGGGCGTAATCCTGGCGGCCCTTGGGCTCGCGCACGTAGGAATGGGCGATGTCGGAGAGGGTGATCCGGGCCATGTTAGGCGGCTTTCGCGTAAGGGGCGGCCGCGGCGAGACGTCCGTCCTCGCCGAAGGCATAGACATGGGCCGGATCGACGTGCACGGTCTGGGTGGTTCCCGGCTTGAGATGGTGGACCCCGTCGATCAGGGCGACCCAGCGCGCGCCGGCGTGATCGAGGTGCAGGAACGTCTCGGATCCGGTGATCTCCGTGACGACGACGCGGGCCTCGAAGACCAGCATGTCCAGTGCCCCCGCCCCGAGCCTCAGATGGTTGCCGCGAAAGCCGATCCGGTAGCGCCCGTCGCGCAGTCCCGACATGCCCTGAGGAGCGGCGTGGCCGCCTGCATCGCCGAGCAACTGCTCGCCCGACTTCACCACTGCGATGAAGTTCATCGGCGGGTTGGAGAAAACAAGGGCCGTGGCGAGATCGACCGGGTTGCGGTAGACCGTGGCCGTCGGTCCGAACTGCGTCAGGCGACCCTCCGACAGGGCAGCGGTGTTTCCGCCGAGGAGAAGCGCCTCCTCGGGTTCGGTCGTGGCATAGACGAAGATGGCACCGCTTTCGGCAAAGATGCGCGGGATCTCGGAGCGCAACTCCTCGCGCAGCTTGTAGTCGAGGTTCGCCAGCGGCTCGTCGAGGAGCACAAGGCCGGCACCTTTGACCAGCGCCCGCGCCAGGGCGCAGCGCTGTTGTTGGCCGCCCGACAACTCGAGGGGTCTGCGGTCGAGCATGTCCGTCAGCTTGAGCATCGCGGCTGTCTCGCGCACGGCTGCGTCGATCGAGGCCGCATTCCGTCGCATCAGGCGCAGGGGCGAGGCGATGTTGTCGTAGACCGACATGGCAGGGTAATTGATGAACTGCTGATAGACCATGGCGACGTGCCGGTCCTGGACCCGCATTCCGGTAACATCGACACCGTCCCAGACGATCCGTCCGCTCTGGGGTTTGTCGAGCCCCGCCATGAGGCGCATGAGCGTCGTCTTGCCCGCCAGCGTCGGCCCGAGAAGCACGTTCATCGTCGCACGCTCGAGCGTCAGGGTCATGGGATGGATGTGCGGGCGTCCCTGAACGGTCTTCGTGACCTCGATCAGTTCGAGCATCGAAGGCCCGGACCCGTCTGCAAATCCGTCTCGTCGCCGCCGCTCAGCGTGCTCATTCGACCCCCCGTCGATCCGAAATATGCGTCCTCGACACAGACGAGAACCAAGTCTCAATTCCAGTCTCGGGCTTTAACGACCAGACTTGGATACATGCGCAACCTATCAGGTGACCCGTGGGTGTCAAGGCGAGCGCGGGCGCGGGAGGACAGCGTTCTGCGAAGGGGTCACGGCGCGAGAAAGCGGTCGAGAGACCGCCGGAGCGAGGCCTCCTCCGCGCCCCGGCCGATGAGGACGAGGGTGCCATCGCGCTCATGGGCGTGTCCGGCCGGCAGGACCTCCGGCGACTGGACGACCCGCCGGACCGATTGCAGCAGCAGACGCCCCGCGGGGCTGTTGACGACGCCCTTGACGCGCACCAGATCGTCGCCGCGCGCCTGGAGCAGGGCCGAAAGCCAGAGGCTGAAGGCGGCCCAGTCGAGATCGGCGGGCAGTGACAGGCGCACGGCCGCAACGGGGCGCGCGTCGAGGCCCGTCAGTGCGGGGAGGGGGACGGCGCGCGCGCCTTCGGGAAGCGGGGGCAACGGGACCACGACGCCGCTCGCCGCACCCGTGATCGGCGCGGAGGGGTTGAGGGTCCGCAGCGTGAGGCGCAGGCCGGCGAGATCCAGGGCGGGCACCGCGTCGAGCTTGGTGAGGACGAGCCGGTCTGCGGAGGTAATCTGGGCCCGCCCGAGCGGATCCGTGGCGAGTTGGGCCAGCGCGTTCAGGGCGTCGACGAGCACGACGATCTCGGTTACGAGGATGTGGTGGACGAGGACTGGGTCGTCCCGGATGACGGCCACCAGGGCGGCCGGATCCGCGAGCCCCGAGGTCTCCAGGAGGATGCTGGCCGGACGGGGGTGCTGGTCGCAGATGCTGCGCAGCACCGAGGCGAATTGCGCCTTGCCGGTGCAGCAGGCGCAACCTCCGGCAAGGACCCGGATGCAGGCGGCGGAGAGCAGCAGGTCGTCGATGGGCACTTCCGCCGCCTCATTGACGAGGATGTGAGGCGGGTCCGCCAGGCCGCGCAGGTGGTGGCGCAGCCAGGTGGTCTTGCCCGAGCCAAGATAGCCGCCGAGGACCGTGAGCCGGATCCGGCCGTCAGGCATCGGCGGCGAGGGGATCGATGGGCCGGCCGGCGAGCCGTCCGGCCTCGGTCCACAGGGTCTCGAGGTCGTCGACGATCACCGAGGCCCCGGACAGGGTCGAGAGGGTGATGCCGTTGGTCACCCCGTCGTCATGGACGGTCAGACCGTAAGGCTTGAGCACGCGGCGCAGGATCGCTGCCCTGCGAAACCGGGCGCGCAGGCGGTCGTGGGGCGTTGCGAGCCCCGCCTCCGTCCAGTGCCCGGGACGGCGGGGAAAGCCGCAGGCGTTGCACATCAGATCACCTTCGGGCGCGTGCGGCCGTCGAACGGGTAGCGCGCGCGGAAATCCTCGGCGATGGTCTCGAAGGTGGCCCATTCGACGCCGGAATGCGTGTTGATGTACTCGATCAGGCGCTCCAGCATCAGGAGCACCTGCGGCCGGCCAGCGACGTCGGGATGGATGGTGAAGGCGAAGACCCCGTAGTCCATCTCGCGGTAGACCCAGTCGAACTGGTCGCGCCACATGGTCTCGATGTCGCGCGGGCTGACGAAGCCGTGGGAATTGGGGGCCTTTTTCATGAACATCATGGGCGGCAGGTCGTCGACGTACCAGTTCGCGGCGATGTCGACGAGGTCGATCTCATGGCCGTGGCGGAGGGGATGCATCCACTCACCAGCCGTCTTCGCGTAGTCGATCACGTTCCAGTCGTCGCCCACGCGGGCATAGAACGGCTGGAAATCGCGGTAGCCCTGGCTGTGGTCGTAGCGAAAGCCGTGCTTGAGCAGGAGCGCCGCGGTCGAGGCCGACATCTCCCACCAGGGGGCCACGTAACCGCGCGGGCTCGCGCCGGTGAGCGACTTGATGAGGTCGATCGACTTGACGAGGACGTCCTCCTCCTGGGTCGGCGTCATGGCAACCGGGTTCTCGTGCAGATAGCCGTGTGCCCCGATCTCGTGACCGGCGACGACGATCATCTCCATCTCCTTCGGGAAGGTCTCGATGGAATGGCCGGGAATGAAGAAGCTCGTCTTGAGACCATACTTCTCGAAGAGCCGCAGCAGGCGCGGCACGCCCACCTCGGTGGCAAAGATGCCGCGCTGGATGTCGGAGGGACTATCGCCGCCGCCGTAGGAGCCGATCCAGCCTGCGACGGAGTCGACGTCCGTGCCGAAGGCGCAGTAGATCTTCTTGGTCATGTCCGTTCCTCAGTCTGGGGGCAGGGCCCCGGTCCGGCTGGTGATGAGCCCGTAGTGTTCCGGGCGGCGATGCTCGGCGAAATTGAAGATGGTCTGCTTGTAGAGCAACCCCATGTCGAGATCGCAGCGCGCGGTGACCACCTCGTCCTCGACGGTGCAGGCCATGGCCACGATTTCGCCGGAAGGGGCAATGATGACGCTCTGTCCGCCCATCCTCGAGCCTTCCTCGTTGCCGCATTTCGCGGTGCCTACGACCCAGGTCGCGTTCTGATAGGCACCGGCCTGCATCGAGAGATGGTTATGGAACAGCGTCAGGCTATCCATGGCCTGATCGCCGACGTGCCCGAAGGGCGTGTTGTAGCCGAGCATGACGAGTTCCACATCCTGGAGGCCCATGACGCGGTAGGTCTCCGGCCAGCGCCTGTCGTTGCAGATGGCCATCCCGAGGTTCCCGCCGAAGGCACGGAACACCGGAAAGCCGAGATCGCCGGGCTCGAAATACCGCTTCTCGAGGTGCTGGAAGGCGCGGCCCGGCTGGGGTTCCGTATGGCCGGGCAAATGGACCTTGCGGTACTTGCCGACGACCTCTCCGGATTGGTCGACGAGGATGGAGGTGTTGAAGCGGCGCTTGACCGGGCCCTCGACGACAAGTTCTGCATAGCCGAGGTAGAACCCGACCCCGAGCGCGCGGGCCTCGTCGAAGAGGACCGCCGTCGCGGGGCCGGGCATTTCGGTCTCGTAGTAGGCGTCAAGTTCGGCCTCGTCCTCGATGGTCCAGCGGGGAAAGAAGGTGGTCAGCGCCATTTCTGGAAATACCACCAGCGTGGTCCGCGGCCTTTGGCCTCTCGCAGCAACGCGATGAGGCGCGCGACCGTGTCCGTGCGGGTCTCGGATTTTGCAATCGGGCCCATTTGGGCTGCGGCGACAACAATCGGGCGCATCAGACCATGCCCTTGCCGGCATCCGAGCCCGCCCGTGCGCGCCGGCGATTGAGGATCGACGCGCCGACGATGAAGACCGCTATGATGCAGAGCGAGAAGGCCGTGGTCAGCGTGCCGAGGGCATAGAGCACCGGCGATGTCACGTTGGTGGTCATGCCGAGCACCTCGAGCGGAAGGGTGTTGTAGGTCCCGCCGGCGAGGATCATGCGCCCGACCTCGTCATAGGAAAGGGTGAAGCCGAAGAGGGCCACCCCGATGAGCGAGGGGGCGATCAGGGGCAGGACGACGTGACGAAACACCTGCCAGGTGCTGGCCCCCTGGTCGCGCGCGGCCTCCTCATAGACGCCGTCGAAGCGGTTGAACACCGCCATCATGATCAGCAGACCGAAGGGCAGGGTCCAGGTCAGCTGGGCACCATAGCCCGAGGTGGACCAGTGCGCACGGAGGCCTGCCACATTGAAGATCAGGCCGATCCCCAGCGAGACGAGGATGGACGGGATCACGAGGCTCGCGATCACGACGTAAAAGAGCGTCATGGAGCCTGTGAAGCGTCGCCGGAAGGCAAGGCCGCCCATGACCGAGACCGTCACCGTGGTGACCATGACCATGAGCCCGAGCACGACCGACCGCCGCCAGGCCCCCCAGATGTCGCCGATGGCCTGCTGCTGGAACAACTGGTCGAACCAATGCAGCGACCAGCCGCGCATCGGGAAGGTGAGCCCCCCCTCGGGGCCCTGGAAGCTCAGCACGCCGATGGTGATCGTGGGACCGTAAAGAAACACCAGAAAGAGGCCAAAAAAGGCCGCGAGCGCATAGAAGCCGGGGCCGCGTTCACCGTCCATCAGAGTTCCTTCCGGATGTCGACGAAACGCAGCATGATCGAGATGACGAGAAGCACCGTCACCAGAAGGATGATCGAGGTGGCAGCGGCGGAGGGATACTGCAGCAGGCCCATGTCGTTTGAGATCAGCCGGCCGACGTTGGCAGACTGCGAGCCGGACATGAAACGCACGGTGATGAAGTCTCCCATCACGAGGGTCACGACGAAGATCGAGCCGATCATGATGCCGGGCTTGGTCAGCGGAATGATGACGTTGGTGAGCGTCTGGAAGCCGGTCGCGCCGCCGTCGCGGGCGGCCTCGATCAGGGACTTGTCGATGCGCATCATGGTATTGAAGATCGGCACGACCATGAAGAGCGTGTAGAGGTGGACGAAGGCGAGGCAGACGGCGAAATCCGAGAACAACAGCCACTCGAGCGGCTCGTCGATCAGGCCTACGTTTGCGAGGAACTGGTTGGCGAGGCCGTTGCGCCCCAGGAACGGCACCCAGGAGATCATGCGGATGATGTTCGAGGTCCAGAACGGGATCGTGGCGAGCAGGAAGAGCACGACCTGCCACTTGAGGCTGCGGACGTGGAACGCAAGAAAGAACGCGACGGTGAACCCGATCAGCAGGGTCAGCGCCCAGGTTACGGCCGCGAACATGAACGTCTTGAGAAAGACGGTGTAGGTGACGGAGGATCCGAAGAGGAATTGGTAATTGTCGAACTGAAAGGCCGGATAGATCGAGAACTCCGTCGCCCCCCAGAAGCTCACGACGAAGATCATGACGATCGGCAGGAGCAGGAAGAAGAGCAGGATCGTCGCAAGCGGCAGCGCAAGCAGCCAGCTTCGGACGGAGGCCAAATGCATGAGACGTTTCATCCGACCTCGGCCAAGCGTAAGCCGGGCCGCCCCATCGGGGGCGGCCCGCAAGGAAGCGGGACGGGTCAGGACGCTATGAATTCGTTCCACCGGCGGACCATGTGCTGGTTCTCGTCCATGACCGAATTCCAACAGGCCACCGCCCCCATGCGATCGTCGAAGGATCCGCCGTCGCGCACGGCACCGGCCGTCTCGATCACCTGACCCTGGGGGCTGACGATGTCGCCGGTGGCGGGCTGGCCCTCGAACCAGTAGCCCCATTCGTTGGCGTCCATGAAGTCCTTCGAGGTCTCGGGGACGGCCGAATAATAGCCCTGTCGCATCAGGAAGCCGCCGACCCAGCCCGACAGGTACCAGTTGATGTACTCGTAAGCCGCGTCGAGAGGCAGGCCGGAGAGACCTTCCGAGAGGCCGATGCCACCGCCCCAACTGCGATAGCCCTCCTTGAGCGGTTGGTAGACGCAATCCACACCCTTCGACCGCACCGCGGTGATGGCGGGTGACCACATCGACTGGATCACCACCTCGCCCGAAGCCATCAGGTTGACGGATTCGTCGAAGGTCTTCCAGAAGGCGCGGAACTGGCCGGCTTGTTTGGCCTCGGTGAAGATCGCGATCGTCCTGTCGATCTCCTCAACGGTCATGTTGCCCTTGTCGCCGTACTGGATCTCGCCCATGGCCTCGCAGACCATCGCCATGTCCATGATGCCGATCGACGAGATGTCGAGGATCGAGGCCTTGCCGTTGAAGTCGGGATTGAGCAGTTCCGCCCAACTCTCGATGGGCCGGCCGATCAGGTCGGGGCGGATCCCCAGCGTGTCGGCGTTGTAGATCGTGGGGATGAGCGTCATCCAGCCGCTGTCCTCGGTGCTGAAGGTGGTGGAGCCCGGTCCCTCGACGAAACCCACGGTATGGGGAGCGGTGCCCTGGGCGATCACGCTGTCGGCATGCAGCTTGCCGTCGCGGAAGATGCCGACCATCTTGTCGTAATTGGTGATTCGGGAGATATCCATCGCCTGGAGGTTGCCGGTCGGCCAGACCTTCTTGCAGATCCAGTATTCGATGTCGGCGATATCGTAGCTGTCGGGCTGGGTGGCGGCCCGCTGGGTCACGCTGTCGGAATCGAGGGCGGTCATTTCGAGGGTGAAGCCGAGGTCTTCCTTGACCTTGGCCGCGACCTCGTTGAAGGCCGAAACGCCGGTGCCGACCTGGCGCAGGGTCACGCCCTTGATTTCCTGGGCCCAGATCATCGGTGCGCCCAGGGTCGCGGCCCCTGCGACCGTCGCCGTTGCTGTCTTGAGCAAGGTGCGTCGAGAGAGGCCGTTGCGGTGTGTGAATTTGCTCATCGTCTCAATCTCCTTCGGATGTAAGGGCTCAGGGCTGGTCTGGATGGATGGATGGCGCCACCGGGCGGTCAGCTTGCCAGCAGGTGCAGGTCGACCGCGTCCCATCCGACCCGCACGACCGCGTTGAGATCGGGGGGGGCCGCAAAGAATCGGTCCTCCGGAACCATCGCCGTCAGTTCGGTGTCCCCCGGTCCCACCAAGCTGATCGCGACATGGGGGCCGAGGTATTCGAACGAGGTCACGGCCGCCTCAAACCCGTGTTCGGTGCCGGGTCCGACCTGCGTGCGGTCGGCCCTCAGGGCATAGCGCCGTCCCTCGAGCGACATGACGTTGTGGCCGCCGATGAAGCGCGCGACGAACTCGGTGCGCGGCGCGTTGAAGACGTCGCGGGCCGGGCCTGCCTGTTCGATGACGGCGTTGTTCATCACGACGATCTCGTCGGCCAGAGCCAGGGCCTCGTCCTGGCCGTGGGTAACGTGGATGAAGGTGATGCCGAGTTCGCGCTGGAGCTTTTTCAGCTCGCCCCGCATCCGGATGCGCAAAAACGGATCGAGGGCGGAAAGGGGCTCGTCGAGGAGGAGGACCTGCGGATTGGTGATGAGGGCCCGCGCGAGGGCCACGCGCTGTTGCTGGCCGCCCGACAGTTGTGCGGGCAGGCGCGCCGCGAGGGCGGACATGCCCACCAGATCGAGGAGCGCCTGGGCCTTGGCGTGGCGCTCCGCCTTGTCGACGCCCTTCATCTTGAGGCTGAACGCGACATTGTCGATCACGCTCAGATGCGGAAAGAGCGCGTAGTTCTGGAACATCATGGCGGTCTGACGTTGGGCGGGCGGCAGCGTCGAGATGTCCCGGCTGCCGAGGATGATCGCCCCCTCTGTCACGCCCTCGTGCCCGGCGATCATCCGCAGGCTGGAGGATTTGCCGCAACCGGACGGCCCGAGCAGGCATACGTAGGTGCCCGCCCTGAAAAGGTGGCTCACGTCGTTCACGGCGAGCGCATCGCCGTACCGCTTGGTGACGGAGACCATCTCCAGATCCAGCGCCGTTCTCAACTGCAAGCACCTCAAATTTTCGTCCGCATACTTGACCCGGCGCAGGCGTGGGCCGAAAGACCGATCAGAGCATTAACACGTGAGCGAAGAGAGATGGGTGGAAAAAAGGCTCCGTCACCGTTGGTTGCCTCTATTATGGGCATTTTGAGGACGTCGCTTGGCCGATCTTGGGTCAGCCCGAATCGTCCGGGGTTGCCCCAGGCTCGACCTGCCCTCTCTCACTCCGTCATGAACCGGTACTCAGCCACGACGGTCGATTGCAGTGTGAAGAAATTGTCGTCCGTGATCAACGTGATGCGCAGGATCCCGGCCTCGTCCCGCCAGACGGAGATCCCCTCGTAGTTCTCCGCCGAGCCGATGGCGGTCTCGAAGATCGTCTCGCCCGCGTCCAGCTTCGCCTCGTCGAGGGAGAAACGGCGGATCCGGGTGCTGAAGCCGCGAAGCCAGCCGAAATCCCGCTCCAGCACGTAGAGCCGGCCGTCGGGGCCGAAATCGGCACCGGCCACCAGAAAGTCGCCCGACCGCGGCAGGTTCAGGTCGGCGTCCCAGACACCGTCGCGGAGGCGGTAGACCGGGAACGGCCGGGTCAGGGCCCCGGAACGCTCGGGGATCGCGTAGAGCACGTCGGCTGCATCGAACGTCAGGGCCTCGAGACCGGAATTGTTCTGCAACCGACGGAATTCCCGCGGGCTCGGCACCTCCTCAGCCGGGGCGTCGAGCGTCGGATGGCGGCGAATGCGGTGGAAGGCCTCGAAGCTCACGTAGAAGCTGCCGTCCGAGTGCCGCGCAAGGCCCTCGGCGTCGATGTCGTCGCCGCTGACGGCCTCGCCGGAGATCGCGCGCAGCGGGCCGAAGCCCGTCGTCTCGATCCCGGTCAGCCGCCCGTCCGTCCGGACCATCCGCGCAGTGGCCCAGTGACCCCGGTCCGAGATGCTGACGAACCCGGCCCCACCGTCGACGACCTCGAGGCCCGAGAAGCCGCCGAATTCCGGATTAGTCTCCGACCAGATGACGCGCGATTCCTGCACGATCCGGTTCGCCGCGGCCCCGGCAGGCGCCGCGATAACCAGCAGGGCCGCCAGCAAGGTGCGGATCATCGGGCGTTCAGGACCTGTGCGCATTGCGGCGGCAGATCCGCGAGCCGGAGCGGCTGGCGCGGCGGCGCCTTCGGCGCGTTCGGATCGGGGGGGGCGAGGGCGTCCGTCACCCACCAGACGGCTTCGGCACAGCCGTCTCCCTCCGGCAGAGGATCCGGGTTGCGGCATCCGGGCGCGCCGGCCGGGCAGGAGAGGCGCACGTGAAAGTGGGTGTCGTGGCCCCACCAGGGCCGGATCTTCGCAAGCCAGGCCCGGTCGCGGCGCGGCGCGTCGGCGCACATGCGCAGTTTCACCGGCGCGGTGACGAAGATGCGCTCGACCTCGGGATCACGCGCCGCGGCCTCGAGGATGCGGTGATGCGTGGGCGTCCAGTTCGCGTTGACCTCGCGCTGGTTCGCGGCCCGGACGCTGATCGAGGAGATGGCCTCGCGCTCGCGGCGGCTGAGATCGAGCCGGGGCGGCGGGAGCATCCAGACGTCGATGTCGAGCCCGATCTGGTGGGACGCGTGCCCCGGGGCAGGGCCGCCGCGCGCCTGGCCGATATCGCCGATGTAGAGCCCGCGCCAGCCCTCGTTCACGGCCGTGCGGCTAAGGCGATCGACGAATTGCAAGGCCTGCGGATGGCCCCAGTTGTGGTTGCGCGAGAGGCGCATGGCCTGCCAGGTTGGGCCCGTGTCGGGGAGTAGGACGCCCCCCGCGAGGCAGCCGCGCGAATGGCCGCCGATCGGTTGCGGGGCGTGCCCGGTGGCGGTCGGTTTGGCGCTGAACAGCGCCTGAGCGGTCTGCGCCGACAGGGGTTGGGAAAGCAGGATCGCCGCGATCAGCGCTGCCAGGATCCGGATCATCGGGACTGTCCTTTGACGATGGGCGTGTCGGAGACGGTTGGCGTGTCGGTCCCGACCCGGTATACCAAAACGAGACCGACAAGAAAGAGCGCGATCACGGGGCTGATGCCGAGGCGTTGGGATCCACTCAGGGCGGTCACCAGCGCGATGAGGGCCGGCGTCAGGAATGCCGTCACCCGTCCAGAGAGCGCATAGAGCCCGAAAGCCTGTCCGGCGGCGATCTGGCCCTCGGCCTGGTCGATCAGCATGGTGCGCGAGGCGGCCTGAAGCGCCCCGGCGCCGGCCCCGATCACGGCACCTGCAAGCATGAACAGGCCGTCGGGCAGACGCGAGTCCGGCCCGACCGGGATGAGGAGCACCGTCTCTCGCGTCGTCGACAGGATCACCAGCGAGACGCCTATGAGGGTCCAGATCGACGTGACGATGACGGGCCTCGGACCGCGGGCGCTGTCGACCCGCCCGCCGACGAAGGCACCGACCGCCCCGGTGGCGGCCGCGAGCAGTCCGAACAGCCCAAGCTGGAACAGGCCCCAGCCGAGCACACCCGCGGCATAGATCCCGCCGAACGCGAACAAGGACGCCAGCGCATCGCGGTAGAACATCGAGGCCGCGAGATAGGTGAAGAGACTGCGCCTGGCCCGGATGGCCCTGAGCGTGCCGAGAAGCTGGCGCAGGCCTGTCGCGACGGCCCGCCCGGCCCCGAGCCGCGCGGGTGCGTCGGGGGTGAAGAGAAAGAGCGGGACCGCGAAGACCAGATACCACAGCGCACTCAGCGGCCCGGTCGCCCGGGCGGGCTCGCCTGCGGCCGCATCGAGCCCGAAGAGCGGGGGGATGCCGAGCAGCGTGAGCGACCCGCCGGGTGCGGGGGTGAGGAACAGCAGCATCAGGATCATCGCGACCAGCCCGCCGAGATATCCGAGCGCCCAGCCGGTGCCGGATATCCGGCCCAGTTCGGCGCGCGGCGCGAGATCGGGGAGCATGGCGTTGGTGAAGAGGAGCGTGAACTCCGATCCGACGTAGGCGAGCGCAAAACAGAAGAGCACGAGGGTCAGGTCGGGCAGGCCGGGAGCCGCCAGCCACAGACCCGCACACCCGATGACATAGGGTACGGAGAAGGCCGCGATCCACCGCTTGCGCGCGCCCGTCTCGTCGGCGATGGCACCGAGGACGGGGGCCAGCAGCGCTACGAGGCCGCCGGCCACAGCCAATGTCGTGCCCCAGATCGCCTGGCCCGTCACGGGATCAGAGGCGACCTCAGCTGCGAAATATGGCGCGAAGAGGAACGTGACGATGAGCGTCTGGAAGGGCTGGTTCGCCCAGTCGAACGCCATCCAAGACGAAACGCCACGCCGGCTCGGACCCATCGCCCTCTGTCTCCTCCTCTGACCCTGCTCCGGCAATAGCGGGATGGGCCCGGCGCGCCAAATCAAATCGGGGCGCCGACCGGCCGGGTCCGGCCCGGCACGGCCTCGAGGCTTGCGGCCCTATCCGGAGCGGTCTAGATGTCGCGCGGCTCAGGCAATCTCGATCAAGGGCGTTTCATGACTTCGTTGCTGCAAATCCTCCTGCTGATCCTCGACGTGATCTGGTTTATCGTGATCGCACATATCATCATGAGCTGGCTGATCAATTTCAACGTGCTCAACCGCAATCAGCCGCTTGTCTGGCAGATCTGGACGGGTCTGGAGCGGCTGCTGGAGCCGATGTACCGGCCGATCCGCAGCATCCTGCCCAATCTGGGCGGCCTCGATCTCGCGCCGATCGTCCTTATCGTGGCGCTCTATGCAATCCGGATCGTGCTTATGAACAACGCGGGTGCCTTTCTCTAGCGCCGGTCGCGCATGGCCAGGAGCTTGAGGCGCAGCGCGTTGATCTTGATGAACCCGGCCGCGTCCTTCTGGTCGTAGGCACCTGCATCGTCCTCGAAGGTCACGTGGCTCTCGGAATAGAGCGTGTCCTTCGACCAGCGGCCGACCACGGAAGCCTGGCCCTTGTAGAGCTTGAGGCGCACGGTTCCGTTGACGCGCAGCTGGCTGCGGTCGATCAGTGCCTGGAGCATCTCGCGCTCCGGCGAGAACCAAAAGCCGTTGTAGATAAGTTCCGCGTATTTCGGCATCAGCTCGTCCTTGAGGTGCGCGGCCCCCCGGTCGAGCGTGATGGACTCGATGCCGCGGTGGGCCGCGAGCAGGATCGTGCCGCCGGGGGTTTCGTAGATGCCGCGCGATTTCATGCCGACGAAGCGGCCCTCCACCAGATCGAGCCGGCCCACGCCGTGTCGGCCGCCGAGCTCGTTGAGCCGCGTGAGCAAGGTGGCGGGCGAGAGGGCCGCGCCGTCGAGGCTGACGGGATCGCCCGCCTCGAAGCCGATCTCGAGGTATTCGGGCGTGTCGGGCGCATCCTCGGGATGGACGGTGCGCTGGTAGACGTAAGCCGGGGCTTCCTCGGCGGGGTCCTCGAGCACCTTGCCCTCGGAGGAGGTGTGCAGGAGATTGGCGTCCACCGAGAACGGAGCCTCGCCGCGCTTGTCCTTGGCGATGGGGATCTGGTGGAGTTCGGCGAACTCCAGCAGTCTGGTGCGCGAGGTCAGCGCCCATTCGCGCCAGGGTGCGATGACGCGGATCGTCGGGTTCAGCGCATAGGCTGAGAGCTCGAACCGGACCTGGTCGTTGCCCTTGCCGGTCGCCCCGTGGGCCACGGCATCGGCTCCGGTGGCCTCGGCGATCTCAACGAGGCGTTTTGCGATCAGCGGGCGGGCGATCGAGGTGCCGAGCAGGTACTGCCCCTCGTAGAGCGCGTTGGCGCGGAACATCGGGAAGACGAAATCGCGCACGAATTCCTCGCGCAGGTCCTCGATATGGATGTCCTGTGGCTTCACGCCGAGAAGCTCGGCCTTGGCGCGGGCGGGCTCCAGCTCCTCGCCCTGTCCGAGATCGGCGGTGAAGGTCACCACCTCGCAGGCATATTCCGTCTCGAGCCACTTCAGGATGATCGAGGTGTCGAGGCCGCCGGAATAGGCGAGCACAACTTTCTTTGGGGCCGACATGGGAACTCCCGTTTGATCTGCGCGCCGTCTAGGCGGTTTTCGGGAGTCCGGCAAGCGGGCTCCTGCGGGTTTGCACGGGGCCGTTTCGGGGCTACAGGTGCGGGGAAGGGACGTGCCTCTCGATGCGCCCTGTAAGATTGCCCGTCGGAGACCCTGAATGTTCGAGCCCTTTGCCTTTCAGACCCCGCCCAGCATCCAGTTCCGCCCGGGCGGGGCGGCGGCACTGAGCGAGATGGCGGGCGTCCTGCTCGGGGACCGCGTTCTGTTCGTCACCGACGGGACCGTGCTGCGGCTCGGGCTTGCGGACGGTGCCCTCGCGAGCCTGCGTGCGGCGGCGGATGTCACGGTTTTCGATGCGGTCGAGGCGGACCCGAGCCGGGACACGCTGATGGCGGCGGTGGCGGCTGGGGCAGGGGCCACCGGCGTCGTGGGGTTCGGGGGCGGCTCGCCGATGGACGTGGCCAAGCTCGCGGCCCTTCTGCTCGGGTCGGGCGAGGATCTGGATGCCGCCTGGGGCGTGGGTGCGGCGCGTGGGCCGCGCCTGCCGCTGGTGCTCGTGCCCACCACGGCGGGAACGGGATCGGAGGTCACGCCCGTCGCGATCATCACCGTGGGCGGCTCCGAGAAGCGCGGGGTGTCCTCGCCGCGGATCCTTCCCGATCTGGCCCTGCTCGATCCGGATCTGACGCTCGGCCTGCCCGGACCGGTGACGGCCGCGACCGGGATCGATGCAATGGTCCATGCCATCGAGGCGCATACCTCGCAGAGCCCGAACGCCAATCCGGTGAGCAGGGCGCTGGCGCTGGAGGCGTTGCGGCTACTGGGGACGCATGTCGAGACGGCGGTGCACGCGGGGTCCGACCGCGCGGCGCGGGGGGCCATGCTGCTGGGGGCCATGCTCGCGGGGCAGGCCTTCGCGAACGCGCCGGTGGCGGCGGTCCATGCACTGGCCTATCCCATCGGCGGGCGGTACCACGTGCCCCACGGCCTCTCCAACGCGCTCGTGCTGCCCCATGTGCTGCGGTTCAACGACGCGCCGGAGTATCCGCACCTCGCGGCCTGTGCCGGGGTGGGCGGGGATCTGGCTGGGGGGATGGCGACATTGTCCGCGCGGCTCGGGTTGCCGGGCCGGTTGCGCGACGTGGGCGTGCCACATGCGGAGCTGGCGGCCTGTGCGGCCGATGCGATGAAGCAGACGCGGCTCCTCGTGAACAACCCGCGGACGGTGACCGAGGCCGATGCCCGGGCGATCTACGAGGCCGCGTGGTGAGCGCGCCGGCCGTGGACCTGCCTGCGGACTTTCTGGCCGCCGTCAGGGCGGCGGAGACGGGCCTGCGCGAGATCTTCGAGCCGACGCCGCTCCAGCGCAACGCCTATCTGAGTGCGCGGCATGGTGCGGAGATCTGGCTCAAGCGCGAGGACCTGAGCCCGGTCCGGTCCTACAAGATCCGGGGGGCCGCGACCGCCATGCGGCAGGCGCTGGCGGAGGCCCCTGGCCGGCGGCGGTTCGTCTGTGCCTCGGCCGGCAATCACGCGCAGGGCGTGGCCTATGCCTGCCGGCATTTCGGGACCGAGGGCGTGATCTTCATGCCGGTGACGACGCCCCAACAGAAGATCGAGAAGACCCGCCAGTTCGGGGGGGCCGCGGTCGAGATCCGGCTGGTCGGCGACTATTTCGACGACACATTGCGCGCGGCGCAGGCGTTCTGTGCGGAGGCGGGGGCGATGTTCCTGCCGCCTTTCGATGCGGAGGCCGTGATCGAGGGGCAGGCCACCTGTGCGCTGGAGGTGCTGGCGCAACTGCCCGAGGGGGTGGTCGCGGATCATCTGGTGCTGCCGGTGGGGGGCGGCGGGCTGTCGTCCGGCATGACGCAGGTCTTTGCCGCGCTGTCGCCGGGCACGCGGTTCGGGTTTGTCGAGCCCGCGGGGGGCCCGAGCCTGCGCCGGGCACTTGAGGCGGGCGCGCTGGTCACGCTCGAGCAGGTCGACAATTTCGTCGACGGAGCGGCGGTGGCGCGGATCGGGGATCGCAACTTCGCGGTGCTCCGCCAGTATGCGGCCGATCAGGTCCTGATCGCGCCAGAAGACCGCATCTGTGCCACCATGCTCGAGATGCTGAACGTGGAGGGCATCGTGCTGGAGCCGGCCGGGGCGCTCGCCATCGACGCGCTCGGCGATCTCGATATCGCCGGCAAGACGGTGGTGGCGGTGGCCTCCGGTGGCAACTTCGATTTCGAGCGGCTGCCGGACGTCAAGGAACGCGCGCTGAAATGGGCCGGGCGCAAGAAGTACTATATCCTGCGCCTGCCGCAGCGACCCGGGGCGCTGCGCGAGTTCCTGGGCCTGCTCGGGCCGGAGGACGACATCGCGCGGTTCGAGTACCTCAAGAAATCGGCGCGAAACTTCGGCTCGGTGCTGCTCGGGATCGAGAGCCGCAGCCGGGAGGCGTTCGAGGCGCTGGAGGCGCGCATGACGCAGGCGGGCTTCGCGTTCCAGGACATCACCGACGACGGGGTGATCACGAGCCTCGTGATCTGAGAGAGGCTTGCCCCGGTGCCGTCCGGGCGGCTAATTGGGGGTGCGGCGGGATTTCCGGCGCGAGGAGACCGGGTCCATGAGCACGACGACGAAAAAGCCGCCCCAGACCGACAAGGCGGCGCGGGCCGGACGGGGCGTCGCCTCGGCTGACACCCGCCGCAAGCAGAGCGCGGAGGCGAAGGCCGCGCGGGTGGCCGCGGTGCTGAGCGGGGCGGGGAAGAAGAAGCCGGCGAAGACGGAGGGGTGAAGGGTTGTCTGGGTGCGGACAGGGGGTATGTCCACGCGTGGACAAACCGGTAAGTTGTTGTAATTGCATCAGAAAGTGATTCTCGTTAGCCGGATTTCAATAGGTGTTAACGGGCTTGCGCGGTAGCGAGCCTTTGCGAACCATCGGTCGTTGCGCCGGGCGCGCGGGACGCAAACGATGCGCGCAGGTGCAACATGCGGCAACAGGCGCAACCGATGAAGGGCTAGGCGACGAACCGGCCGAAGGACGACAAGCCTGCCGCCCCGGTGCGCGGCGGAGATGGCCGCGGGGGCGCCGGCAGGAATGAAGAAGCCTCCGGCCGGTGCGTCTTAGCGGCGCTCCGGGGCCCCGGGGGCGTCCGGGGGCGGAACTGACGCAGGCCTCATCAGTTGCTGTCGTATCAGGCGATACGGAGCGGGGAATGGCGAAGTCGCACGACGAGATCTGGGACGAGTGGCGGGCGTTGGCTAACATGACGCCCGCGGAACTTGAGGACTGGCTGGAGACGGACGAGAGCCGCGGGGTCGGCGACACGCGCGGGGACGGCGAGTCGACGGGGCACAAGTCCGGCAAGCGGATCATCGAGATCAAGCGCACCCGGAAAGAGGACCTGAGCGACGATCAGTGGGCGCATATGGGGAAGGTGGTGGGCTACATCAAACGCCATCTGGCGCAGGGCGGGCCGCAGGACGACATGGAGCATTCCGACTGGCGCTATTCGCTGATGAACTGGGGGCACGATCCGAGCAAGTGACTTCCGGGGGCGGCTTGCGAGGCGGCGATGTGCGGCCGCGTCCACATACATTGATTTGTTCAGGTTGAGGGCGCATATTCCGGTTTGATCGAAACGTACGAATCGGAGCATTGCGGTGAACAAGGTCATGAGCCTCAGCGAAGCGCGGGACAACCTCGCCAATGTAATCGGACAGGTGCAGTTCGGCGGGGAGCGGATCGTGCTGGAGAAGCGCGGCAAGCCGGTGGCGGTGGTGGTGTCGGTCGCGGACGCAGACTGGCTCGAGCGGATGGAGGACCATGCCGACCTGATGGCGTTTCGCGAGGCCAAAGAGGAAATGGCGCGGATGGGGGGCAAGACCTATACGCTCGACGAAGTGCTAGCGGAGACGGACGACGACCAAGACGCCTGAGGCCGTGGCCTGGACCGTCACGCTGGCTCCAGCGGCCCGGAAGGCGCTGCGAAGCATCCGGGACGAGCGGCTCAAAGCCCGTATCGTCCGGGCGCTGAAAGGGCTCGAGAGCGAACCCCGCCCGTCGGGCGTGACGCGACTTGTCGGGCAGGACGGAGCGTTGCGCATCCGCGTCGGGGACTGGCGCATTCTGTACGAATTACGCGAGGCGGAGGTCGTGGTGTTGGTCCTTCGGATCGGGCCGCGGGGCGACGTTTACGAGCGGCTGCCGTGAGGGCCTCGGCTCCGGTACTGTGTAGTCGCGGAGCGGAATTTACCGCGTTTGTGCCGACTTGCCGGGGCGGCTATCCTCAGGTAGCCAACTGAGAGAAGAAAGCATGGATGAGGCGGCCTTCAACCTGTCGTTACATAAGTGTCTCAAAATGGTATATTCAGGAAAAAAGAATGGTAAGCGTCTCAAACTTGGCAGATTATGTAAAGATATTCACTTCCCGTAAGGCAACGGAGGAACTTTGTTTCCAGAAATTGAAAAGTCAGCTGAAGTCATAACGGAGAAGTTCTCAAAAAATCATGAGTCCATCTTCAGCGCCGAAATAAACGCCTCCTGCGGAATATCCACCCGCCCGAACTGGCGCATCTTCTTCTTGCCGGCTTTCTGCTTGTCGAGGAGCTTGCGCTTGCGGGAGATGTCGCCGCCGTAGCATTTGGCGGTGACGTCCTTGCGCAGGGCGCTGATGGTTTCGCGGGCGATGATGCGCCCGCCAATGGCCGCCTGGATCGGGATCTTGAAGAGGTGCTGGGGGATCAGCTCCTTGAGCTTTTCGCACATCACGCGGCCGCGGGCCTCGGCGCGGTCGCGGTGGACCATCATGGAGAGGGCGTCCACGGGCTCGTCGTTGACGAGGATCTGCATCTTGACCAGCGCGTCCTCGCGGTAGCCGGTGACGATGTAGTCGAAGCTGGCGTAGCCCTTGGTCACGGATTTCAGCCGGTCGTAGAAATCAAAGACCACCTCGTTGAGGGGCAGGTCATAGACCACCAGGGCGCGCGCGCCCGCGTAGGTCAGATCGGCCTGGATGCCCCTGCGGTCCTGGCAGAGCTTGAGCACGTCGCCGAGATAGTCGTCGGGCACGAGGATGGTCGCCTTGATGCGCGGCTCCTCGATGTGGTCGATGCGCACGGCGTCGGGCATGTCGGCGGGGTTGTGCAACTCGATCACGCTGCCGTCGGTCAGGTGGATCTTGAAGATCACCGAAGGGGCGGTGGTGATGAGGTCGAGGTCGTACTCGCGCTCCAGCCGGTCGCGGATCACCTCGAGGTGCAACAGCCCGAGAAAGCCGCAGCGGAAGCCGAAGCCGAGGGCCGCGGAGGTTTCCATCTCGGAGGAGAAGCTCGCGTCATTAAGTTGGAGCTTTTCGATGGCGTCGCGCAGCGCCTCGAAATCCGAGGCGTCGATGGGAAAGAGGCCGCAGAAGACCACCGGCTGCGCGGGCTTGAAGCCCGGCAGGGCCTGGGTGACGCCCTTGCGCTCGGTGGTGATGGTGTCGCCAACGCGGGTGTCGCGCACCTGCTTGATGGAGGCGGTGATGAAGCCGATCTCGCCGGGGCCGAGGTCGTCCATGGGGGTCATGCCGGGGCGAAAGACGCCCAGGCGCTCCACGCCGTAGACGGCGTTGGTGGACATCATGCGGATGCGGTCGCCCTTGCGCAGACGCCCGTCGAGGACGCGCACGAGCACGACCACGCCGAGGTAGGGGTCGTACCAGCTGTCCACCAGCATCGCCTTGAGCGGCGCGTCCGGGTCGCCTTTGGGGGCGGGCAGGCGGGTGACGATGGCCTCGAGCACATCCGGGATGCCGAGGCCGGTCTTGGCGGAGATGCGCACGGCGTCCTGGGCCTCGATGCCGATGACGTCCTCGATCTGTTCTATGACGCGGTCGGGCTCGGCGGCGGGCAGGTCGATCTTGTTGAGAACCGGTACGATCTCGTGGCCGGCGTCGATGGCCTGGTAGACGTTGGCAAGCGTCTGGGCCTCGACGCCTTGCGATGCGTCCACCACCAGCAGCGAGCCTTCGACCGCGCGCATGGAGCGCGAGACCTCGTAGGCAAAGTCGACGTGGCCGGGGGTGTCGATGAGGTTCAGCACGTAATCGAGCCCGTCGTTGGCGCGGTAGTCGATGCGCACGGTCTGGGCCTTGATGGTGATGCCGCGCTCGCGCTCGATGTCCATGCTGTCGAGCAGCTGCTCCTGCATGTCGCGGTCGGCCACGGTGCCGGTGGACTGGATCAGCCGGTCGGCGAGCGTGGATTTTCCGTGGTCGATATGGGCCACGATGGAGAAGTTGCGGATGCGCGATGTGTCGGTCATGCCGCGGGTATGGGGCGGCGCCGGTGAGCCGTCAAGTGCGCGCCGGGTCGCGGGGGTCAGCGGCCCTCGAGGGCGCGGATGGCCTGTTCGACGGCGCGATTGATGTCGCGGCTGGCCTTGTCGGTCAGGGTCTCGATGTTGTCGGTGACGGCGGCAATCTGGCGCTCGAGCGCCGCGAGCGCGGGGTCGGGGGAAGGACCGTCCACCGGGGTCCGGGACGGCGGTTTGGCCGTGGGATCGAGGGTCGCGACCGCAGGAGCGGGCGAGACCGCGGGACCGCTCGGGCTGCCCGCCATCCAGATCTCGATCCGGCCGGGCGAGACGACGGCACCGGAGGCGCTGAAGTCGCGGGCGACGGCACCGTCCCCGATCAGGTCCGCGATGGCGCTCGCGGCCGCGGCGTCCCCGGGGTTGTAGAAGCGCACATTGGTGCGGCGGATGGTGGCGTCGGTGGTTCGGTCCGTGATGGCCACGAAGCCGCTCGCGCGCAGCAGATCGCGCGGAACGTCGAAGGCCGCGGACCCTTCGCCGCTCGGGACGTAGACGAGCAGGGTCTCGGGGCGCAGGGCGGGCCCGGCCGGTTCGGAGGCCGGAGGTCTGGTAGCCTTAGCCGTCGGCCGGGGCGCGACAGGCGGGGCCGTCTGCGTCGGGGCGGGCGGGGCCGCCTCAATCGGGGCCGCCTCGATCGGGGCCGCGACCAGGGTGACAATGTCGTCTCTGGGGGCCGCGGTCCGGACCGGGAGCGACGGACGTGCCGGGGCGAGAACCGGGGATGGCTTGGGGGTGGCCGCGTCGGCGCGCTCGGCTGGAGGTGGAGCGGCGGGTGCGGGGCTGGACGCTGGCGGGAGGGCGGGTTCGGTGACCATCGCGATTTGCGCAGGCTCCGGGGATGGGTGGGAGGCTTTCGGAGTGGGGGAGAAGATCGCCGAGGCCGTCAGCCCGATCGCGAGGACGGCGACGAGGGGGTGGGCCGTCCGGATCTGGGGCGCGGTCTCGGGGTGCGGGACCGGGTCGGGGCCCGCGGGCGGGGAGGGCGTACGGACGGTCTGGTTCGCGGTGCGCAGCGCCACGGCCTCGGCCCGCCGGGCGCGGGCGACCCGCAGGCGATCCTCGAGGGCTACAGGATCGATCAGACCGTCCGCGATCCGGGCGCGCCTGCCGTCGTCGGCGAGGTTTGCGTGAAACGGTATGCCCTGACCCATGCCTGATCCTTGCGTTTTCCAGCCAACCGGCTTCGATCGCGTTGGAACCTTATTAACATATCGCGACGCCACGCGCAGCCCAAATCGTGTAACGAAAGGCCGCAGGCCCTTGAGGAGTCGTGCATTCTGCGGATTTGGGAAAATCGTTTCCGCATCGGTGCCGCAAAGTCCCGATCCTGCGCCCCTATCGTGTGCAGTTGCTCGGCAGTCGCAAGATATGGTGACGCCCAATGTGGGAAGCCTATGGTCCTAGAAACACCATCCCTCGCGCGAGGCCGGATCGCGTGGACGTTGGCCTCACGCGACGAGTGTCGCTTCGGTCTTCTGGCGGATCTCCGCCTCGGTGACACCTTCCGCGCATTCGACGATGCGAAGTCCTCCGGGGACGACGTCGAACACCCCGAGGTTGGTGACGATGCGGTCCACCACGGCCTTGCCGGTCAGCGGGAGGGTGCAGGTCCGCAGGAGCTTCGTCTCGCCGGCCTTGTTGGTGTGGTCCATGATGACCACGACGCGCTTGACGCCCGCCACGAGGTCCATGGCCCCGCCCATGCCCTTGACGAGCTTGCCGGGGATCATCCAGTTCGCAAGATCGCCGGTCTCGGAGACTTCCATCGCGCCGAGGATCGCCATGGCGATCTTGCCGCCGCGGATCATGCCGAAGCTGGTGGCGCTGTCGAAATAGGCGGTGCGGTCGAGTTCGGTGATGGTCTGCTTGCCGGCGTTGATCAGATCGGGATCGACGTCGCCCTCCAGTGGGAAGGGGCCGATGCCGAGCATGCCGTTCTCCGATTGCAGGGTCACGTCGATGCCGTCGGGGATGTAGTTCGCCACCAGGGTCGGGATGCCGATGCCGAGGTTGACGTACATGCCGTCCCGCAGTTCCCGTGCGGCGCGCGCGGCCATCTGGTGGCGGTCCATAGGCATGATCAGCGTCTCCGGTCGAGATCGGGCGGGGGCAGGTCGAGTTCGAGGTCCTCGCCGTATTCGGCGGCCGTCAGGATGTCGTTCTGGAAAGTCCGGGCGGTGGCGACCAGATAGCTTCCCAAGAGATCGGGGTTGGCGCGCGCGAAACCCTCGCCGAAGAGCGCATCGAGCTTTTGCACCGCCGCGTCCAGCATAAGATCGCTGATCGCTGCGGCACGGCGCGCGAGGTCGTGCCGGGCCATCTCGAACGCGTCGAGCGGGTCGTTCTTCGAGCCGCGCTTCATGCCGCACGCACGGTGCGCTGTTCGATGCGCTTCTCGAAGGCGCCCTCGACGAGACGGTGGACGTAGATGCCCGGAAGATGGATGGCGTCCGGATCGAGCGTGCCACGCGGCACGATCTGTTCGACCTCCGCCACGCAAACGCGTCCGCACATGGCGGCCGGCGGGTTGAAGTTGCGCGAGGTCTTGCGGAAGACAAGATTGCCGGTGTCGTCGGCTTTCCAGGCCTTGACGATGGCGAGATCGGCCACGATGGCGCGCTCGAGGATGTAGGTCTCGCCGTCGAAGTCCTTGTGCTCCTTGCCCTCGGCGATGACGGTGCCCACGCCGGTCTTGGTGTAGAAGCCCGGTATGCCGCAACCGCCGGCGCGCATGCGCTCGGCGAGCGTGCCCTGCGGGTTGAATTCAAGCTCCAGTTCCCCCGAGAGGTACTGGCGCATGAACTCGGCGTTCTCGCCGACATAGGACGAGATCATGCGCGTGACCTGGCGCGACCGAAGCAGCACCCCGAGGCCGAAGTCGTCGACGCCGGCGTTGTTGGAGGCCACCGTCAGATCCTTGACCCCCGTGACGCGGATCGCCTCGATCAGGTTCTCGGGGATGCCGCAGAGGCCGAAGCCACCCGCGGCGATCAGCATCCCGTCGGAAAGGAGCCCGTCCAGCGCCTCTGCGGCGGTAGCGTAGACTTTCTTCATGGGGTCTCCGTATCACTTTGGCGCGCAGGATGCTTGCTTCTTCAAAGGTGTGTCGCCTGTCAAGGGCGTCCCGCGGTTCCATAAAGATCGCAACATTTTATTACGGGCCCGGTCAGGGCCGTGAAACCATGTTGCGCCAAGGTCCGCTCCGGCAGCCGATACAGGATTGTGCGGCCTGGTCCGGCCTGAAGGGCCGAGAGCAAGGGCATGTGAGACGGGCCGTGGCGGATTTCGACGGATCTGAACCTGGCCCCGCTCCGGAGGCCGTGCACGGCGGGCCCGCTGCGGCGATCCGCGCAGTACTGGCCGTGGTTGCGGTCATTGCGATCACCGTGGCCCCGCTCATCGGCCTCGGGCTATGGGGCGTGCGCGCGGTCGATGCGGCAGCCACCCGGACCGAACGCATCCTGATCGAGCGCACCATCGGGGACCGGCTGGCGCGCAGCGTCCAGACCCAGGAGAGCGTCACCCTAAGGGACGAGGCCGCGGAGCGCACCCGTGCGCGCGACATGGCCTGGATCGAGGACAACCTCAGCGTCTGGATGTACGAGTTCTACGGCACCGACGCCGTCATCCTGCTCGACGAGCACAATGTGCCCTTTCACGCGATGCGGGACGGCTCGATCGTGGACGCCGCCGGCGTTGACATGTCCGAACTCCGCGCCTTCGCCGATGCCACGCGCGCAGCCCTCGCGGGCCCGGCCCGACCGGCGGCTGTGTTCGTCCAGGGTTTGACGCGCGTATCCGGACTGCCCGCGGTGGTGACCGTGCGCCCGATCGCGATGGAGAGTGATGGAGCGCCGTTGCCTGCAGCCGCACATTACCTGCACGTGCAGGTGAACGTCATCGGGGAGGCATTCCTCGCGAAGCTGAGCGCGCGCAGTCTGGTGCGCAACCTTCGGCTCGTGGAGCCGCAGGCGAGCCAGGCCGGCGAAAGGATCGATCTGGTTTCGCGCAACGGCGCGCCGCTCGGGACGCTGGTCTGGGACGCGGCCCGGCCCGGCAGCGCGTTGCTCGCGAAGATCGCCCCCGGCCTCACGGTCACGCTGATGCTGCTCGGCGGCTTTGCGGGGGCCATGATGTGGCGTCTCATCCGGTCCATCCGCGATCTGGCCGCGAGCGAGACGCGCACGCGGCATCTCGCGTTTCACGACGTGCTGACGGGGTTGCCGAACCGGGCGATGTTCGAGCGGCGGCTGCAGCGCGCGCTGCTCGAGTGCAAGCTCGAGGACGGGCGCATGGCGCTGCACCTCATCGACCTCGACCGGTTCAAGAACGTGAACGACACGCTGGGCCATCAGGCCGGCGACGCATTGATCCGGCAGGTGGCAGCCCGCCTCGGCCGGCTGGTGCGCGACACGGACACGGTGGCGCGGCTCGGGGGGGACGAGTTCGCGATCATCCAGCCCGGCGTCAAGGGAGCCGAGGATGCGCGCAGGCTCGCCGAGCGGATCCTCGTGGCCATCCGCGCGCCGTTCGCGCTCGGGGCGGACGAAGCTTTCGTGGATTCCAGCATCGGCACGGTGGTATCGCCCGATTTCGGCGTCGACGGCGTCGATCTGATGCGCAAGGCCGACATCGCGCTCTATGGGGCGAAGGCCGCGGGCAAGGGGCGGCAATGCGTCTTCGAGGCGGCCCAGGACGAGGTGGTGCGGCGCAAGCGCCGGATCGAGACCGACCTGCGCGACCAATTGGCCGGAGAGGCCGGGTTCGAGCTCGCGTTCCAGCCGGTCTTTGCCATCGACGGCACGCGTATCACGGGGGCGGAGGCGCTGGTGCGCTGGACCCATCCCGAACTCGGGGCGCTGTCGCCCATCGAGTTCATTCCCGTGGCCGAGGAGCGCGGCCTCGGTCCGGCGCTCGGGGCCTGGGTGATGCGCGCGGCCTGCGAGGCGGCCCGGGCCCTCGATCTGTCGCAGATCTCCGTGAACGTCTCGCCGACGCAATTCCGGGATCCGGGATTCGTGGACATGGTCCTCGATCTGTTGATGGATCTGGAGATGTCGCCGCAGCGGTTGCAGATCGAGATCACCGAGGGTCTGCTCACCAATGCGTCGGACCCAGTGGCGCGCGCGCTCACCAAGCTGCGTTTTGCCGGGATCTCTGTGGCGCTCGACGATTTCGGCACGGGGGCGTCGTCGCTGACGTATCTGCACCGGTTCCGGGTGGACAGGATCAAGATCCATCAGTCCTTCGTAAGCAATCTGGGCGCGCGCGAGAGCACCGATGCCATCGTGCGTGCGATGATCGACCTCGCGCGCGCGCTCGATCTCGCGGTCACGGCCGAAGGGGTGGAGACGGAGGCGCAGTGGCGGGCACTGGCCGGCATGGGCGCGCCGGAGGTGCAGGGGTATCATTTCGGCCGTCCGCTGGCGCGCGAGGCCTTCGCAGCCCTTCTCGCCGCCCCGGCCGGGGGTCGGGCGGTCTCCGGCTGAGGGCCGGCTCCAGTGATCGAGAGCCCCGCGTGACGGGAGGCGGGGCGTTGCGGAGCTGGCGGGTGCCATGGTCTCGACGCGGCCCTCGCCTGGAGGGATCCGTCGCAGGTCGTCCTCAGATAGCCCCGGGTCCGGGCTTTGCCGGTGAAGGAGTGTTGGTCGCGCAGCGGGTGCCGGAGAGGTCCTGACCTGCGCGCCCTCCCGAACGCCAGCGACACCCGAGGCCTTGCAGGCCCGGGCGTCGGTCTGACGGCTGGAAGCGGGAGCGTTGTCGTCCAGGCACCAGACGGCGCCCGGACGAAAGGGGCGTCAGGCCCCGACGGCCAGCTTGCGCTTGGCCTCGGCGCT
>JBBQYB010000025.1:0-30377 GCA_038209095.1 Rhodobacterales bacterium | reverse complement strand
GTTGACGCCGGCGATGCGCAGGGCCTCGTCGGCGACGCCACGCCAGTGATCGGAACCCATGAGCGCGGAGAGGCCGTAGCGGCCGCCGCCGCCGTGGTTGCCGGTTTCGCGCCGGCCGTTCTCCTCGACGATGACTGAGATCGAGAGCCGAACCATGGGGCGTGCCTCCGACAGACGCCCGCCCTCGGGGCGCAGGATCTCGACCTCCTGCATCGAGGCCCCGAGCGAGGCGGAGACCTGGACGACACGCGGATCGCGGCCGCGCAGATAGGCGTCGATCTCGCGCAGCATCTCCACCTTGACGCTGAATTCCGCATCATCGAAGGGATCGTAGTCGGTGTAGAGCCGCTGGTTTGTCAGGGCGGGAGCCGCGGCGAGCGTGCCGCCGCCGGCGCCCACGGCAAGCCGGGCCGTCTCGGCCGCACGGCGCAGCGCCTTTTCGGAGATCTCCGTCGAGTGCGCATAGCCCGCCGTCTCGCCGCGCACGGCGCGCAGGCCGAAGCCCTCGGCCGCGTCGTAGCTCGCGTTCTTGAGCCTGCCGTCGTCAAAGACGAGCGATTCCGACCGCCGCCGTTCGAGGAACAATTCGCCGTCGTCGGCGCCGGCCACGGCGTCGCGTAGCACGCCGAGGGCTGCGTCCACGTCCAGATCGGTCTCGAAGGGGCGAAAACGGGGCGATTGCGCCATGGTTGCGGTCTCCTTATTGGGTCTCGTTGCGCGCGCGAGCGTCCCTATGCCGCAAGTCCGCGTCTTGTCCTGCGCCCTGTAATATGGTTTGCGTCTGCGCAGTTGCAACTCGGGATGCCCGGGCCGAATTTGCGGGCCGGGCCGAATTGATTGGGAATGATCGCATGAAACTCGCAGGCCTCGCGACCGCGTTTTTCCTCGCGCTGGCAGTGACCTTCGGGATGCCGGCGACGGGGCAGGAGACCCTGCCGGACGCCGTGCCGGAGGCGGCCTCGGAGTTCGTGATGCCGGAATTGCCAGTGATCGGCGTGCCGACGCCCGGCGCCACGGGCTATCAGCCGGCCGCAACCGAGCTTGCGCGCGACGTGCACTGGCTGTCGAACTGGGTGCACGGCATCATGCTGGCCGTGGTGGTCTTCGTGACGGGGCTGATCGCGGTGGTGGTGTTTCGCTACAATGCGAGGTCCAATCCCACGCCCGCCCGCTTTACCCACAACACTCGGGTCGAGATCGCCTGGACGCTCGTGCCGGTGCTGATCCTGATCCTGATCGGGTCGTTCTCGCTGCCCATCCTGTTCAAGCAGCTGGAGATCCCCGATCCGCAGGTGACGATCAAGGCGACGGGCAACCAGTGGTATTGGAACTACGAATACCCCGACAACGAGTTCTCCTTCGACAGCCTGATGCTCCTGCCGGAGGAACTGGCCGAGAACGGCTATGCGCAGGACCTGTACCTGCTCGCGACGGATACGGCGGTTGTGGTGCCCGTGGGAGCGGTCGTGAAGCTCCAGGTCACCGGCGCGGACGTGATCCATTCCTGGACGATCCCGGCCTTCGGCGTGAAGATGGACGCCGTTCCAGGCCGGCTGAACGAGACCTGGTTCGAGGTCGATGCGCCGGGGATCTATTTCGGGCAGTGTTCGGAGTTGTGCGGCAAGGATCACGCCTATATGCCCATCACCGTCAAGGCGCTGTCCGAGGCCGACTACGCGGCCTGGCTGGACTGGGCCATCGACGAATATGGCGGCACGCGCGGCGACGCCAGCGTCGCGATGGTGCAGTGACCTTTGGGGCCGGGCCCGGGCGGGCCGGCCGGAGCGGAGCATGACGGACGCAACCTGGATCAAGCAGCCGCCGGCGGACGCGGGTTTTGGCGATTACGTGGAATTGCTCAAGCCGCGCGTGATGCGCCTTGTCATCTTCACCGCCTTCGTCGGACTGGTCTGCGCGCCGGTGGGCGTGCATCCGGTCCTCGGGCTCGCCGCGATCGTCTGCATCGCCGTGGGGGCCGGGGCGTCGGGTGCCCTCAACATGTGGTGGGACCGCGACATCGACGCCATCATGAAGCGCACGGCGGCTCGGCCCATCCCGTCGGGCCGGGTCGGGCGGGACGAGGCGCTGGCGATCGGCCTGGTCCTCTCGGGCTTTTCGGTGGTGTTCCTCGCGCTGGTGGCCAATCTGGCGTCGGCCGCACTCCTGGCGTTCACGATCTTCTTCTATGCAGTTATCTATTCGGTCTGGCTGAAGCGGGCGACACCCAACAACATCGTCATTGGTGGGGCGGCGGGGGCGTTTCCGCCGATGATCGGCTGGGCCGTGGCGACGGGGGGCGTGTCGGTCGAGAGCGTCCTGATGTTCGCGGTGATCTTTCTCTGGACGCCGCCGCATTTCTGGGCGCTGGCGCTGTTTCGCAACGAGGACTACGCGCGGGCGGGCGTTCCCATGCTGCCGGTGACGGCGGGGCCGCGGGTCACGCGCAACCAGATCTTCGGCTATGCGCTGGTGCTGGCACCGGTGGCGGTCGCTCCGGCCTTCACCCCGGTGGGCGGGGTGGTGTTTTTCATCGGGGCGGTTTATCTTAATGCTCGCTTCGTTTTCGGGGCCTGGCGGTTGTGGCGGCGCGATGAAGCCGTCGCCGTCGCGGACGGTTGGCGCGACGAGAAGAAATTCTTTGGATATTCCATCCTGTATCTGTTCTTGTTGTTCGGCTTGTTTCTCGTCGAGGCGGGCCTGCGGCTGGTCGGCCTCGGCGGCTGGCCGGCACCGTTCTGAGGGAGAGGGCCATGCGTCCCGACAGTCACGAGATCTATGCACGACGGCGCAGCCGGAACGTCGGGGTCGGGGTGGTGCTCGGCAGCCTGGTGTTCCTGATCTTCGCGGTGACCATCGTGAAGCTGACCGAAGGTCATCCGATGGAGGGGTTCGATCACACCTTCCGTGCGACCATGCTGCCGGCAACCGAGGACTAGGATGCACGCAAACCAGAACGGCCGGATCGCTGTGCGGCTCCTCGGGGTCGTCGCGGTGATGCTCGGCCTCAGTTTCGCCGCGGTGCCGTTCTACGACTGGTTCTGCCGGGTCACCGGGTACGGCGGCACGACGGCCGTGGCCGTGGCCCCATCGGGGCCAGCGCTCGATCAGGTGATCACCGTCCGGTTCGATGCGAACACCGCGCATGACATGCCCTGGGAGTTCCGCCCGACCGAGCGGACCATGCAGGTGCGGATCGGGGAGACGGCGCTCGCGTTCTACCAGGCCTACAATCCAACGGACGAGGCCATCGCGGGGACCGCGAGCTACAACGTGACGCCGCACCAGGCGGGTCCGTTTTTTGCCAAGATCGCCTGCTTCTGCTTCGAGTTGCAGGTGCTGGGGCCGGGCGAGCGGGTCGAGATGCCGGTGAGCTTCTTCGTCGATCCCGAGATGCTGCAGGACCCGGACGCACGGGGCGTGCACCAGATCACGCTGTCCTATACGATGCACAGGAGCGAGCTGCCGGCCGAGACGACTGCGCTGTCCGGTGCCACCACTTATGCCGCGGCGGATGCGCCGGGCAGCGACACCGCCGCGACTGCGGCGCTTGAGAATTAGAGGAACCCGCCATGGCCGGTCGCCGCAACCATGACTATCACGTCCTGCCGCCGAGCATCTGGCCCTTTGCGGGGGCGGTGGGTGCCTTCGTCATGCTGCTGGGGGCGGTGTTCCTGTTCCATGGCAGCGGTCCGTGGATCATGCTGATCGGGCTCGCCCTCGTGCTCTATACCATGTTCTCCTGGTGGTCGGAGGTCGTGGCAGAGAGCCATGCGGGCGATCACACGCCGGTGGTGCAGATCGGCCTGCGCTACGGGATGATCATGTTCATCATCTCGGAGATCATGTTCTTCGCGGCATGGTTCTGGTCCTTTTTCAAGCATGCCATGTATCCGATGGATGCAATCGACAACACCTGGCCGCCGCCCGGCATCGAGACGTTCGATCCGTGGCACTTGCCGCTCATCAACACGCTGATCCTGCTTTGCTCGGGGTGCGCCGCGACCTGGGCGCATCATGCGCTGGTGCACGAGAACGACAAGCAGCAGATGAAATGGGGGCTGTGGCTCGCCGTGGGTCTCGGGGCGATCTTCACGGTGTTCCAGATTTATGAATACAGCCATGCGCATTTCGGATTCGCCGGAAACATTTATGGTGCGAACTTCTTCATGGCGACGGGCTTTCACGGGTTGCACGTGGTCATCGGCACGATCTTCCTCGGGGTCTGCCTCGCCCGGGTCTATGCGGGGCACTTCACGCAGGACAAGCATGTCGGTTTCGAGGCTGCGGCCTGGTACTGGCACTTCGTCGATGTGGTCTGGCTGTTCCTGTTCGCGGCCGTCTATATCTGGGGCCGCTGAGCCGCGGGACGGCCTGTCCGGTCCGGCTTCCGGCCGGACCCAAAGGGAATGGCGGGCATGATGCGGCGTTATGCGGGTCCGCTTGCCTTTGGTATCGGCGGTGTCCTGATCCTGATCACGCTCGGGGTCTGGCAGGTCCAGCGCCTCGCGTGGAAGAACGAGATCGTGGCAGCCATCGAGGCGCGGCTCTCGGGGGAACCGGGGGCCGTGCCGCTGACTCCCACGGAGCAGGATCACGAATACTTCCGCGTGCGGGCCAAAGGGGCGTTGTTGCCCGGAGAATTGCACGTCTACACCTCCGTGCCGCCCTTCGGGGTCGGCTATCTGGTGATCGCCCCGATGCAACTGGAGGACGGACGGCGCATTCTCGTTGACCGGGGCTTCGTGCCAATCGACCAGAAGGACGCGCTGCGCCGGACCGGCCCCTATACGGTCGAGGGGGCGCTGATGTGGCCGGACGAGACGGACGGTTTCACCAGCCCGCCTGATCAGGACCAGAACCTGTGGTTCGCGCGCGATGTGCCGCTGATGGCCGCGGCGCTCGGGACGGAGCCTGTCCTCCTGGTGGCTGCGGCGAGCGACGATGCCGAGGCACCCCTCGCGCGCCCGGTGGGGGTCAATATCCGGAACCCGCATCTGGAATACGCCGTGACCTGGTTCGGTCTCGCGATCGTGTGGGCGCTGATGACAGGGTATCTGCTTTGGCGTATCAAGCGCCGGACAAACTGAACGGAAGACTGGATGCAATACGTTTCGACCCGCGGCGCCGCGCCGAAACTGGGTTTCGAGGAGGCGATGCTGGCGGGCCTTGCGCGGGACGGCGGGCTCTATGTGCCCGAGGTCTGGCCGCAGTTCAGCCCCGACCAGATCGCGGCCTTTGCCGGACGGCCCTACGAGGAGGTGGCGTTCGAGGTCATGCGCCCCTTCGTCGGCGAGGCGTTCGGGGAAACCGAGTTCCGGGCCATCATCCGCCGGGCCTATGCCTGTTTCGGACATGACGCCCGCGCGCCGCTGGTCCAGATTGGGCCGAATGCCTGGTTGATGGAGCTGTTCCACGGACCGACGCTGGCGTTCAAGGACGTGGCGATGCAGCTGATCGGGCAGATGTTCGAGGCGAACCTCAAGCGGACCGGGCGGCATCTGACCATCGTCGGAGCGACGAGCGGCGATACCGGGTCGGCGGCCATCGAGGCCTTCCGGGGCCGCGCCGGGGTCGACGTGTTCATCCTCTATCCGGAGGGGCGGGTCTCGGAGGTGCAGCGCCGGCAGATGACGACGCCCGATGAGCCCAACGTTCGGGCGATGGCCATTGCCGGGGATTTCGACGACGCCCAGGCCCGCGTGAAGGACATGTTCAACCACCATGCGTTTCGCGACGACGTGGGCCTCGCTGGGATCAATTCGATCAACTGGGCGCGGGTTCTGGCGCAGACCGTCTATTATTTCACGGCCGCCGTAGCGCTCGGCGCCCCCGGACGCGCCGTCAGCTTCACGGTGCCCACGGGCAATTTCGGCGATGTGTTCGCGGGCTATGTCGCCAAGCGCATGGGCCTGCCCATCGACCGGCTGGTGATCGCCACGAACCAGAACGACATCCTGCACCGCACCTTCGCGCGCGGCCATCACAGCAAGGAAGGCGTCGCCCCGTCCATGAGCCCGTCCATGGACATCCAGATCAGCTCGAACTTCGAGCGTCTGATCTTCGAGCTCTACGATCGAGAAGGTCCGGCCGTGGCGGCGCTGATGGCGGAGTTGAATACCGAGGGCGGATTCCAGCTGAGCCAGGGCGCGCTGGAGCGTCTGCGCGCAGATTTCGACAGCGACCGCGTCTCCGAGGCCGAGACGGCCGAGACCATCCGCGACGTGTTCGCGCGCACCGGCGAGGTGATCTGCCCGCATACCGCCGTAGGCGTCGCTGCCGCCCGCAGGCACGCAGGCGACCCTGCGACACCGATGGTGACGCTGGCCACCGCCCATCCGGCCAAGTTTCCCGACGCCGTCGAGGCGGCCTGCGGCGTGCGGCCCCCGCTGCCCGCCCGGATGGGCGATCTGTTCGCGCGCCCCGAGCGCGTTATCTACGTCCCCAACGACCTCGACGCGATCGAGGCCAAGATCCGTCTGGAGATCAATCGATGACCGCCGTGCTGCACCGTCTGTCCAATGGCCTGCGTCTGGTGGTGGAACCCGTCCCCGGGCTGCGCTCGGCCTCGATCGGCGTGTATGTCATGGCGGGCGGGCGCAACGAGCGGCCCGACCAGAACGGCATCGCGCATTTCCTCGAGCATATGGCGTTCAAGGGCACGCCCAGCCGCACGTCCCGGGCCATCGCCGAGGAGGTCGAGGACGTTGGCGGCTATATCAACGCCTATACCGGCAAGGAGATGACCGCCTATTACGCCCGCGTGCTGGAGGCGGATGTGGAACGCGGCCTCGACCTTCTGGCGGATATCGTGCTCAACCCCTTGTTCGACGCGCCTGATATCGAGGTGGAGCGCGGCGTGATCCTCCAGGAAATTGGCCAGAGCCTCGACACGCCCGACGACGTGATCTTCGACTGGTTGCAGGAAGTGGCCTATCCGGGCCAGGCCTTCGGGCGGACCATCCTCGGCGCGCCGGAGCGCGTCTCGGCCTTCGGCAAGCCGGAATTTGCCGGCTTCGTCGCGGAACATTACGGGCCGGGCCGGCTGATCATCTCCGCCGCCGGGGCGGTGGACCCCGACCGCCTGCTCGCCTGCGTCGAGGCGCGGTTAGGGGGCCTGCGGGCGCGCGACATCACGCCGAGCGAGCCCGCGCTGTTTCGACCGGGCGAGCGGCGCGCGGTGCGCAAGCTGGAGCAAGCGCATGTGGCGATGGCTTTTGAGGCCCCCTCGGTTCACAGCGACGCGGCCTATGCCGCCCAGATCTACGCGATCACCCTCGGAGGGGGCATGTCCTCGCGGCTGTTCCAGGAACTGCGCGAGCGGCGCGGACTGTGTTATACCATCTTCGCCCAGGCTGCGGCCTATGAGGACACCGGGCTCGTGACGATCTATGCCGGCACCGGACCCGACCAGATCCGCGAGCTGGAGGAATTGACCATCGACGAATTGCGCCGCGCGGCCGAGGGCCTGACGACTGCCGAGATCGACCGGGCGCGCGCGCAGATGACCGCAGGTCTGGTGATGGGGCTCGAGAGCCCGTCGTCGCGGGCGGAACGTCTGGCGCGGATGGTCGCGGTCTGGGACCGGGTGCCGAGCATCGACGAGACCCTTGCCAAGATCGCGGCGGTGACGCCCGAGGATCTGCGGGCCTTCGGCGAGGGCCTGCTCAAGCGGGCCGCTCCGGCGGTGGCGCTGCTCGGGCCGGTGCGCAAGGCCCCGTCGCAGGCGAGCCTCGCGGGACGGATGGCGGCCTGACGTGCTCAGCTTCCGGCGCGCGAGCCCGCTTGCCATCGAGACCGAGCGTCTCGTGCTGCGGCTGCCGGAGATGGGGGATCACATGGCCTGGGCGCTGCTGCGGCGCCGGGGCGAGGACTTCCTGCGCGACTGGGAGCCGACCTGGTCGGTGGACCATTTCAGCCGCAAGGCGTTCCGCAATCGGGTCTATTGGGCCTACCGCGCCCGCGAGGAGGGACGTGCGCTGCCGCTATTCCTGGTCCGCCGAACGGATCTGCGGCTGCTCGGGGCGATCACCCTCGACAACATCCGGCGCGGACCGTCGCAATCGGCCCAGGTCGGCTACTGGATCGGGCCGGAGTTCGCGCGCCAGGGGTTCATGGCGGAGGCGCTCCTGGCGTCCGTCCAGCATGCGTTCTCGGTGATGGATCTCAGCCGGGTCGAGGCGGCGTGCCTGCCCGAGAACGCAGCCTCGCGCGGTCTCTTGGAACGGGCTGGCTTCAAGTACGAGGGCGTGGCGCAGAGCTATCTGCAGATCAACGGGCGATGGCGCAACCATGTGCTCTATGCGAACCTGCGGGGCGACCGGCGCGGGCGGGCGGCCGAGGCCGTCTGATGGCGGGGCTGCGCGACGCGGACGCGGCGTTTCTCGACCAGATCCGGACAGACCTCGGGGAGGACGCGATCGGTCTGCCCGAGCCGCGGCATCTCGAGGAGCCTCGGGGTCGCAGGAAGGGCATCGTCGCGGCCGTCGTGCTGCCGCGCACGACCGAGGAGGTGGCGCGGATCGTGGCCCTTTGCGGGGCGGCCCGGGTCGGGTTGGTGCCGATCTCGGGCGGGACGGGGCTGGTGGGCGGGCATACCCCCATGGCGGGGCCGGTGCCGCTTCTGGTGTCGCTGGAACGGATGGGCCGCATCCGTGAGGTGGATCCCGTGGGGGACGTCATGGTGGCGGAGGCGGGCGTGGTTCTCGCCGCAGTACAGGCGGCAGCAGCGGAGGCGGGGCGGCTCTTTCCGTTGTCGTTGGCCTCCGAGGGCTCGGCGCGGATCGGCGGGCTTCTCGGGACCAACGCGGGCGGGGTCAACGTGCTGCGCTACGGCAATGTGCGCGACCTGTGTCTTGGCGTGGAGGCGGTTCTGGCGGACGGCACGATCCTGCACGGGCTTACGCGGGTCCTGAAGGACAACATGGGGTTCGATCTGCGCCACCTGCTCATCGGGTCCGAAGGGACGCTCGGGATAATCACGGCGGCGAGCCTGCGGCTCTTTCCGCGCCCCGCCGAGACGGCGACGGCCTGGATCGAGGTGGCGGGCGTCGGACAGGCGCTGGCGCTCCTGGCGATGCTGCGAGCCGGGCTCGGCCAGGCGGTCAGCGCGTTCGAGCTGATCCATCGCTGCGGGCTAGAGTTCCTCGCCGACACCCTGCCGGAGCTGGCGCAGCCCCTGCCGGATCCGCCTTTGTGGTCGGTGCTTGTGGAGGTGGCGGACGGAGCGGGTGCTGTGGTCGGGCCGCGGCTGGAGGCGGTATTGGGACAGGCGCTGGAGCAGGGCCTTGCTCAGAATGCGCTGGTGGCGCAGAACGAGGCACAAAGGCGGGCGTTCTGGGCGGTGCGCGAGACGATCCCAGAGGCGAACCGGCGGATCGGGTCGATCTCGAGCCACGACGTGTCCGTGCCGCCGGGCCGCATCCCGGACTTCCTGAGCCGGGCGGATGCCGCCGTGGCCCGGATCGACGCAGAAATGCGGATCAACTGTTTCGGCCATCTCGGCGACGGAAACCTGCATTACAACGTCTTCCCGCCGCGGGGGCGGGACCGCGGCGATTACGACGAACAGCGCGACAAGGTGAAGGATGCCGTGCACGATCTCGTCCACGCATTCGGCGGATCGGTCGGAGCGGAGCACGGTGTCGGGCGGATCAAGACGGCGGACATGACCAAGTATGGCGATCCCGCAAAGGTTGCGGCCATGCGCGCGATCAAGCGCGCCCTCGATCCGGTGGGGATCCTGAACCCCGGCGCGGTCCTGCCGGCCGAATGAGCGCCGGAACGGAATGCGCCCCCTCCGGGGGGAGAGGGGGCGCTGTCCAGACTGAATTGTCTGAGGGTTTGCAAGCAACACGTCCAATCGCTGGACACCCTCCTTGTAGCGCTCCAATGGTTACCAAAAGTTTAACAGATCGTGCTCAATTCGCCTTTCTGGCGAGTGAGCAGACTCAGGTCTCGCCGGGCCGGTCGAGGGCGAAGACATCCCGGACGGCGGTGTAATCGCGGTATCCGAGCCGTGCGAGGGGCTGATACCGCGTCACGTCCACCAGCCCGTCCCGCAACACCGCATCGTCGATGTGGACCCCCACCACCTCGCCGATCACGAGAAAGTTCGCAGCGCCCGGCAGATCGATCACGCGCCAGACGCGGCACTCGAAGGCGGCGGGTGCCAAGGCCACGCGCGGCGGAGCCACGACGACGCTCTCGGCCGCCGCAAGACCTGCCTGCGCGAATTCGTCCTCGCCGGCCGGATAGGGCCCGGAGGAGACGTTCATCGCGTGTCGCAGCGCATAGGGCACGACGTTCGCGACGAACTCGCCGCCCTCCCGGATGTTCGCGAGTGTATCCTTGCCCTCCGGCAGACCGGTCTTGGTGCCGGTGCTGGCATAGACCAGCATAGGCGGATCGTCGGCCACCGCGTTGAAGAAGCTGTAGGGCGCGAGGTTGCGCCGCCCGGACGCGTCCAGGGTGGAGATCCAGCCGATGGGACGCGGCGAGACCAGCGCCTTGAAGGGATTGTGCGGCAAGCCGTGCGCGTCGACGCCCGGTCGGTAAAACATGAGGTCTCCGGGGCGGATGCGGTTTGCCGCAATCCTAGTCGCGTGCTATCGCCCTGTCGAGCCGATCCGCCCCCCCTGTCCGGGCCAGCCCGCCGATGTTCCAGATCTTTCCAGAGCCGCCCCAGGACAGCGTCGAGGTGGAGCTTCTCCTCGATCTGTGTTTCGCGCCCGGGCGCACGGCGCTGTCGTCCTACCGGCTGCGCGACGGGGTGGAGCCTTTGCGCGACCTGTCGCTCGTGGCGCGCGACGATTTCGGGGCTTTGTCCGGTGCGATCCGGTACTGGCCGGTGCGCATCGGGGATGCGGGGCACCCGGCCCTGCTGCTCGGTCCGGTGGCAGTGCATCCGACTCGCCAGGGCGAAGGGCTCGGGGCCGTGCTGATCTCCGAGAGCCTGCATCTCGCGCAGGAGAAGGGGTGGAGCCGGGTGATCCTCGTCGGGGACGCACCTTATTACGGGCGGTTCGGGTTCACGCGGGACACGGCGCGGGCACTCGATTTTCCCGAGCCCACGAACCCCGACCGCCTGCTCGCCCGCGCGCTCGAACCGGATGCGTTCTGCGGCGTGTCGGGCCTCGTGCGGCCGTGGACGCTCGATCAGCCGACGTAGCCCGTCTCGACCAGCATGGCCTCCAGCGCGGGCCGCGCCGAGGCGGCCCCGCGCGCGCGGGCGGCCGCGATGGCCTCGCGCGCATCCTCCAGACGGACGCGCCGCAACAGCGCCTTGACCGGACCGATGGAGGCGGGGCGCATCGAGAGGCTGCGGTACCCGATGGCCACCAGGGCCAGCGCATCCACCGCCCGGCCGGCATCCTCGCCGCAAAAACTCACAGGCGTCGCATGGGCGGCACAGCGCCGGGCGATGCCCTCGAGAAACTCGAGGAAGGTCAGGGAGAGCGTGTCATAGCGCCGGCGCACCAGTTCGTTCTCCCGGTCGGCGGCGAAGAAGAATTGCTTGAGGTCGTTCCCGCCGATGGAGATGAAATCGGCCCGCTCGAAGAACCGGTCCGCCGCGAAGGCAAGGCTCGGGGTCTCGAGCATGGCGCCGATTTCGATCCGGACCGGGATGGCGTTGCCGAGGGCCTGTTCGCGCGCGACCTCGCGCAGCAGGATCTCGCGGGCGGCGTCGAACTCGCGTTCCTCGGCCACGAAGGGGAACATGACCCGCAGCGCCCGGCCCCGCGCGCCGCGGAGCAGCGCCTGAACCTGCATGCGCAGGATCCCCGGCCGGTCGAGGCCGACGCGGATCGCGCGCCAGCCGATGGCGGGATTCGGCTCGTCCTGGCGGCGCATATAGGGCAGGACCTTGTCCGAGCCGATGTCGAGCGTGCGGAAGGTTACCGGTTTCTCGCCCGCACTGTCGAGGATGCGCCCATAAAGTGCGGCGAGGTCCTTGCGCTTCGGCACCGTGGCGCGGACGAGAAACTGAAGCTCCGTGCGGAACAGACCGACCCCGAGCGCGCCGCATTTGGGCAGGCTCGGCAGATCGGCCATCAGGCCCGCGTTCATGTAGAGATCGACGCAGACGTCGTCCCGGGTGGTCGCGGGCTTGTTGCGCAGGGCCGCATAGGCCTGCTGGGCCTCGGCGAGCATCTCGATCTTCTCGCGAAACGCCCGCGCGACACCCTCCTCGGGGCGCAGATGGACGACGCCCTGATCGCCGTCGATCAGGATGTGATCGCCGTTTTGCGCCTCGCGGGTGATGCGTTTGGCCTGGATCACCAGCGGGATGGCGAGCGCACGGGCGACGATGGCCGCATGGCTGCCCACCGAGCCTTCCTCGAGCACCACGCCCTTCAGGTTGCGACCGTAGTCGAGCAGTTCCGCAGGCCCGATGTTGCGCGCGATCAGGATGGCGTCGTCGGGCATCTCGATCCCGCTCGGTTGCGGTGCCCCGCTCAGGAGGCGCAGCAACCGGTTCGACAGATCGTCGAGATCGTGCAGCCGCTCGCGCAGGTAGGGATCGGCCACGCGCGACATCCGGGCGCGGGTCGCGGACTGCTCCTTCTCGACGGCCACCTCGGCGGCCAGCCCGCTGTCGATGGAGGCCTCCATGCGCCGCACCCAGCCCTTGTCGTGGGCGAACATGCGGTAGGCCTGGAGCACGTCGCGATGCTCGCCGCTCTTGGTGAGGTAATCGGCGGCGAGCATCTCGTCGACTTCCTCGCGCAGGCGCTCGATGCCGGCATGGAGGCGGGCGTATTCGCGCACCGGGTCGTCGCTGATCGGGTTGGACACCACCATCTGCGGCTGGTGCAGCAGGACGCGGCCCTCGGCGACGCCCTCCTGGCCCACGACGCCGCGGGTGAACACCGGCCGCGCGTGCTGGGCCGCGATTGCCATGGCGCCGGGGCCGGTGAAGACCCCGAGTTCGGCCATCTCCGCGATGACCATGGCGATCACCTCGAGCGCGTAGGATTCGTCGTCGGTGTATTCGCGCGGATCGCGGTTCTGGACGACGAGCACGCCGAGCACCTCGCCGAGGCGCTGGATCGGCACGCCGAGAAAGCTCGAAAAGATCTCCTCGCCGGTTGCGGGGACATAGAGGTACCCGCGGGTGCGCGGCGCGTCGCGGGTGTTGATGGGCTCGGCCCCTTCGGCGATGCGCCCAACGAGGCCCTCGCCGATCCGCAGGCGCGTCGTGTGCACCGCCCCTGGGTTGAGCCCCTCGGTGGCGCAGAGCTCAAGCCACCGGTCCTCGCGGCGCAGATAGACCGAGCAGACCTCCGCCACAAGGCCCTCGGCGATCAGCCGGACGATCCGGTCGAGCCGTTCCTGCCCGCCGCCGGGTTCCGCCAGGGTGTCGCGCAATCGCCGCAGCAGCACCCGGCTGTTGACCGCCTCGGAATAGGGCATCCGGACTTTCGCCCCCCTGTGTCAGCCGACCTGGTCGAGATCGAAGGCATCATGCAGCGCCTGCACCGCCAGTTCCAGATATTTGCGGTCGATCAGCACGGAGACCTTGATCTCGGAAGTTGTGATGACGCGGATGTTCACCCCTTCGTCCGCGAGGGCCGCGAACATCTTGTGGGCGACGCCCGCGTGGCTGCGCATGCCGATGCCCACGATGGAGACCTTGGCCACCTCCTCGTTGACATCGAGGCCGCGGAACGCGATCCGGCCGGCCTCCATGGCGCTTTCGAGGGCGCGGCGGGCCTTTGGCACCTCGTCGGTGGGACAGGAGAAGGTCATGTCCGTGTGCCCCTCCTCGGCGATGTTCTGCACGATCATGTCGACGTTGACCCCGGCCTCGGCCAGCGGGCCGAAGATCGCGGCGGCGATGCCGGGGCGGTCGGCCACGGCGATCAGGGTCATCTTGGCCTCGTCGCGGGAATGCGCGATGCCGCTCACCACTCTGCTCTCCAAGATTTCCTCCTCGTCGCAGACGAGCGTGCCGGGCTCGTCGGAAAAACTGCTCAGGACCTGAAGCCTGACCTTGTAGCGCATGGCAAGCTCGACCGAGCGCGTCTGGAGCACCTTGGCCCCCAGCGAGGCCAGTTCGAGCATTTCCTCATAGGAGATCCGCGCGAGCTTGCGGGCCTTTCTGGTGATCCGGGGGTCGGTGGTATAGACGCCGTCCACATCCGTATAGATATCGCAGCGCTCCGCCTCCAGGGCCGCGGCGAAGGCCACCGCCGAGGTGTCCGATCCCCCGCGCCCCAGGGTGGTGATGCGGCCCTCGGGCGAGAGGCCCTGAAAGCCCGCGATGACCGCGTGCAGGCCCTCGCCGAACTTCTGGATCAGGCGCGCCGTGTCGATGCTCTCGATGCGGGCGGCCCCATGCGCGGAATTGGTGCGCAGCGGCACCTGCCAGCCCTGCCAACTTCGGGCCGGCACGCCGATCTCCTGCAAGGTGAGGGCCATCAGGCCCGCGGTGACGTTCTCGCCGGAGGCCACCACGGCGTCGTATTCCCGGGCATCGTAGAGCATGGACGTCCCGCGCACCCAGCCCACAAGCTCGTTCGTCGCACCAGCCATGGCCGAGACGACCACGGCCACGTCGTAGCCGCGCTCGACCTCGCGCTTGACCCTTTCGGCCGCGCTCCGGATACGGCCGAGATCGGCCACGGACGTGCCGCCGAATTTCATGACGAGACGGGGCATGACGAGCCTTGTCCTGGGTAGATGCCGACCGCGCTCCTCTTACGGCGTGGGACCGGGGCCTTCAAGGCGCGCCGGGACAACGTCGTTCTGTTCGCAAGACCCAGCCATCATTCGCGAGTTGAACTTTTTTGTCGCAAGAGATGCCGCGACGTAATATTCTGTCACTCGCATATAAGACGATCAAGGTGCGGAGAGAGAGACCGATGAGACCAAATGGCACCCGTTCCATCCTCGCGGTGCTCCTGACGACCGGGGCAACCGTCGCCTCGGCCCAGACCGTCCCCGAGACGTCGTACGGCAATCTGGACGAACCCTCGGCGGAGGTCATCGAGGCGGAGGCCACGCAGACCGCCACGACCTTCACCAACCAGACCGGCGGCGAGGCCCAGTTCTACGGGCAGTTTTCCCCGACCTTCCAGAGCTTCAACGACAGCAAGGACTACACGACCGGGATCGTCGACAACGGGAACTGGAACACCCGGCTCGGCGTCAGGATCACCCAGCCGTTCGACGGCGGCACCCTGCGGTTTCGCGTGGAATCGAGCCTCGGCCTGCGCAGCAGTGCGGCGGTGTCCCAGGGGTTCGATCCGGACTGGCTCAACTGGCAGCGCACGTCGCTGCGCTGGTTCGAGGCGGCCCTCGATACCGATTACGGCACGATCTCGGTGGGCCAGGGCAGCAGCGCCACGGACGGGACGGCGACGCTCGATGTCTCGGAGACGTTCGTGGCGGGCTCGGTGGACGAATCCGACGGGTTCGGGTCGTTCCGGCTGCGCGATGGCAACGGCCGCCTGACTGGCATCGCCATCGGCGACATCTTCGACTCCTTCGATGGGGCGCGGCTGATGCGGGTGCGCTACGACACGCCGCGGCTCAACGGCTTCATGGTTTCGACCTCCTACGGCCAGAACGTGCTCGTCTCCGGCATCGACACGGATTTCTACGACGTTGCCCTGCGCTGGTCGGGAGATCTCGGGGACGTCGCGGTCGAGGCCGCCGCCGGGTACGGCTGGGCGAACGATCCCAACGGCGAAAACCTGCGCCGGGTGTCGGGGTCGGTCACGGCGTTCCACGACCCCACCGGGCTCAACCTGAGCGTCTCGAGCGGATCGCAGATCGACGGGCCGGCGTACGTCTACGTCAAGCCGGGCTGGAAGACGCAGGTCTTTGCGGCCGGCGACACGGCCATGTCGGTCGACTACTATTACGGCACGGATTTCTTGACGAGCGGAGCGACATCGGAGGCCGTCGGCATCTCGGCGGTCCAGAGCTTCGATGCCTATTCCATCGACGTCCATGCCGGATGGCGGCGCTTCATGTATTCCGACGACCTTCCCGGCAGCTATGAGGATGCCGACGGCCTGCTGGTCGGAGCCCGCTGGTACTTCTGACCGAAGCGTCAGTCGCTGGACGGCGGCCTGCCGCCGGCGTCAGTTCACCTTGCGGGGCGGCCCCCAGGGCAGGGGGGCGATGGGCACGCCGTCCTCGACGAGGGCGCGGGCCTCCGCGAGCCGGGCCTCTCCGATGATCGGCCGCGCGGGCGCCTCGCCCTCGTGGATGCGCCGGGCCTCGGTGGCGAAGTTCCGCCCGACGTTCTCCGCGGTCGCCTCGATCTTGCGGCGCAGCGCCCCGAGGGCCCGTTCGGCCGTCGAGGCCGGTGCCGTCAGCGAGGTGTCTCCACCCGTGCGTACACCCGGCGCCATCAGATCCTTCTCGATGCCGCCCCCGCCGCAGACCGCGCAGGACAACAGCGCCGAGCCGCTGAGGCGCTCGAATTCGGCCCCCGAGGCGAACCAGCTGTCGAAGCTGTGACCGTCGGCGCATTTCAGCGTATAGAGGATCATCTTTTGCCGGCTCCACGGGCTGGACGCGTAGAGACCTAGATATATGACGGTCGGATGAAGGCAATGTTTCTTCCAGGTCCAGACAGAGCCTGCTAGAGACCGATCCGACACCCTGAGGCGGACTTGCGATGTCCATGCGGAACACGCTCGCGATCGCGGTCGGTGTGGCGGCGGCGATGGCCCTCTCCGCCGCCTCGAGGTTGCCTGCGGGCGCGGTCTTCGTGCTGGGCATCGCAGGGACCACCCTCATCCTGTTGGCAGCGCGGCGCTTTCGGACCGTCCCCAAGGCAGCATCCTCTCGTCCGAACGTGCCGAGGGACGCAGACCTCGGCAGTGCCCTGCGCACGCTTCTGGGCAACCTTCCCTCGCCGCTTCTGATCATATCAAAGGCCGGGCGCGTCACCTTCACCAATTCCGCGGCGGAGGCCGTATTGCCGCGCCTCCAGCCCGGCATGCATTTCGCGAGCCTGATCCGGGCTCCGGCCTTCGTGGAGGCGGTCACCGAGACCCTGATGGACGGCCGGGAGCGCCGCTTCGAGTTCACCACGAGCCAGGGACGCGAGCGGTTCTTCGAGGCGCGCGTTGGCCTGTCGCCGGGCGGGGCCACCTTCGGGCCGGAGGCCCATGTGATCGTCCAGATCGAGGACCGCACCGAGGCGCGCCGGGCAGAGCTTTTGCGCTCGGACTTCATCGCCAACGCCAGCCACGAACTGCGCACGCCGCTCGCCTCGATCCTCGGCTATATCGAGACCCTGCAGAACCACGCGCGCAACGATCCGGAGGCGCGCGAGCGGTTCCTCATCATAATGAGCCGCGAGGCCGCCCGGATGCAGCGTCTGGTGGACGACCTGATGTCGCTGAGCCGGATCGAGCTGAGTGAGCATCTGCGCCCCGTGGAGGAATGGTCGCTCCATGCAATCGCTGCCGAGAGCGCCGCAGCCCTGCTGCCGCTCGCGCGCCAGCAGGGCGTCGATCTCGACATCGACATCGTACCCTCTGGGGCGACGGTGCTGGGCGACCGGGACCAGCTCGCGCAGATCTTCGCCAACCTGATCGACAACGCGATGAAATACGCAGGCCCCGGCCATCGGGTCCACCTGTTCGCGGCCCCGCCGAACAAGGCGCATCCGAACCGCTGCGGCGTCACCGTAGCCGACGACGGACCCGGGATCGGGCGCGAGCATGTTCACCGCCTCACCGAACGGTTCTACCGGGTCAACGTATCCTCGAGCCGGAACAAGGGCGGCACGGGGCTGGGCCTCGCCATCGTCAAGCACATACTCAACCGTCACGAGGGCCGGCTGGAGATCGTCTCGGAGCCGGGCATGGGCAGCGCCTTCACGGTCTGGCTGCCGCGGCGGGCCGACGACGCATCGGCGGCGGAGCCGAAGGCGGAAAGCGGCGTCCCATGGGCCGAGGCCGGCCAGGCCCGTCACGAAAACGTCGTCAAAATGCCATAGTCGTGTCTCGGCTACGGGTGTAGTCAGACCGTAGCGCTTTGTTGGCGCATCGAGTGCAGGACAGCTTTCATGGCCCATATCGTCTCGAGCTTCGACGAGGACCTCGTGCAGGTGCAGGCCAAGATCTCCGAGATGGGCGGTCTTTGCGAGGAATTGCTCTCGAAGGCGCTCGTTTCCGTCCAGACCCGCGACGCGCAACTGGCGCGCGAGGTGATCGAGCGGGACAAGACGCTCGATGCGCTGGAGGCGGCGCTGGAGGAGCAGGTGGTCAAGGTGATCGCGCTGCGCCAGCCAATGGCGCAGGATCTGCGGGTGCTGATCTCGGCGCTCAAGGTCTCGTCCACGCTGGAACGGATCGGCGATCTGTCGAAAAGCATCGCCAAGCGCGCGATCCCGCTCTCCTCGACGAAGCAGATCAAGGTCACGACGTCGATCGTGCGGATGGGGCGGGCGACGCTGACCCAGCTGACCGACGTGCTGAACGCCCATGCGGCGCGGGACGTAGACCAGGCCGTCCAGATCTGGAACCAGGATTTCGAGATCGACGAAATGTACAACGCCATCTTCCGCGAGGTGGTCACCTACATGGTCGAGGACAGCCGGCTCATCGGGGTGGGGGCACATCTGCTGTTTCTCGCGAAGAACCTCGAGAGGATCGGCGACCACACCACCCATGTCTCGGAGATGATCTATTATATCTCCACCGGAAAATCCCTGGGCGACGACCGGCCCAAGGGCGAGCCGACCGGTATCGATTTCATCACCGGGTAATCCTGCGACGGAGCCTCCCCATGTGCGCAAAGATCCTCGTGGTCGAAGACGAAGAGGCCATCAGCCACCTGCTGGCCTACAACCTCGAAAAGGAGGGCTTCACGGTCGCCACGTCGTCGGACGGCGACGAGGTCCTGATGGCCATGGACGAGGTGAAGCCCGATCTTGTCCTGATGGACTGGATGCTGCCCAACGTCTCGGGCATCGAATTGTGCCGGCGGCTGCGGATGAAGGCCGAGACGCGCGAGATCCCGGTCATCATGCTGACCGCCCGCGGCGAGGAGGAGGACCGGGTGCGCGGGCTCGACGTCGGCGCGGACGACTACGTCACGAAGCCGTTCTCGATGTCGGAACTGGTGGCCCGGGTCCGGGCGGTCCTGCGGCGCACGGCCCCGATGCTGGCCGGCGACATGGCGACGTTTGCCGACATCGTGCTCGACCGCCAGGCCTGCCGGGTGCGGCGGGGCAAGCGGGACGTGCATCTGGGTCCCACCGAATTCCGGCTGCTCGACGTCCTGATGCAGCGGCCCGGACGGGTGTTCAGCCGCGAGCAACTGCTGGACCGGGTCTGGGGCCACGACGTCTATGTCGAGATCCGCACGGTGGACGTGCATGTGGGGCGTTTGCGCAAGGCGCTGAACCGGCGCGGCGACCGCGACCCGATCCGCACGGTGCGCTCCTCGGGGTACGCGCTCGACGAGACCTACAGCGTCTGAGCATAAAAATCCGGCGAAAAATCACCGTCACACGATGTGACGGTAGTCAACCAACTGACTCTAATAGATTATCCAGAAGTCGGTCGTTTCACCGGCTTCCGGAACGGCGATCGCGGCGGGCGGACATGGGCTGGAACGCCACGGCCACGTGGGTCTCGCAGTAAGGTTTGCCGCCGACGCAGGGCAGGCCGCAGAACCAGAAATCGTCGGTCGCGGGATCGCCCACCGGCCATTTGCAGGTGCGTTCGGTCAATTGCATCAGCCCGAGGCGCTTGGCCTTTTTCGCCACTTCCTCGAGGTTCGCCCGCGCCTCGTCGCTCATCTCCGAGCCGGAGGGCTGCGGCGGCAAAGGCTGTCCGTTCAGGACCGGCCTCGGGCGGAAGGGCGGCAGGCCCGCATCCGGGATCGCGGCGGGCTGCGGCGTCTCTGGCTCCGCGGGGCCGTCTGCGGCCTCCGGCTCGACCTCGGCCGCGGCGTGGGTCGCGGGCGCGCCATCAGTTTCCGCACCTGCATCCACCCCACCCTCCGGGACGGGCTCGCCGTTCGGTCCCCGGTTCGAGAGGCCGAGGCGGTGCACCTTGCCGATGACCGCGTTGCGCGTGACCCCGCCGAGTTCCTTGGCGATCTGGCTTGCACTCTTGCCTTCGACCCACATCGCCTTCAGCGTCTCCACGCGTTCATCGGTCCAGGACATCACGGCACGCTCCATTCATCGGGGGCAGGGGGTGGCGCTATGGCCGGTAGCCCCTATTGTAATGGCTGCAGCACCGGTTACAAGCCGCCGCGGCGCGAATCCCGCCTGCGGGTTTGACAAGGACGGCCTACCTGCGCCAATAAATCCTTCGTCCCGTCGACGCGATCGCTCTCGGGGCGTTCTTTCGCCTGACAGTCCCGAGGAGCCGCCCGTGATTTCGCCCGTCCTTCCGACCTATTCGCGGGCCCCCCTGACCTTCGTGGAGGGCAAGGGGCCGTGGCTGACCACCGACACCGGGGAGACCTATCTCGACTTCGGGGCAGGCATCGCGGTGAACGCCTTCGGGCACGCCCATCCGGTTCTCGTCGCGGCCCTCGAGGCGCAGGCGCGAAAGCTGTGGCACACCTCGAACCTCTACCGCATCCCCAATCAGGAGGCGCTGGCGGAGCGGCTGGTGGAGCATACCTTTGCCGATACCGTCTTCGTGACCAATTCCGGGGCGGAGGCGATGGAATGCGCGATCAAGGTGGCGCGAAAGTACCACGACGCCCACGGCCGCCCCGAGCGCAACCGGATCGTGGCCTTCGAGGGCTCGTTCCACGGCCGCACGCTCGCCACGATCTCGGCCGCGGGCTCCCAGAAGCTGACCAAGGGGTTCGGCCCCCTGCTGCCGGGGTTCGACCACGTGCCCTTCGGCGATCACGACGCGCTGCGGGCCGCCATCGGTCCCGAGACGGCGGCGATCCTGATCGAGCCCATCCAGGGCGAGGGGGGCATCCGCCCCGTGCCCGAGCAATGCCTGCGGGGGTTGCGGGCGCTCTGTGACGAGCAGGGCATCCTGCTGATCTTCGACGAGATCCAGTGCGGCATGGGCCGCACCGGGCGCTTGTTCGCGCATGAATGGGCGGGGGTCGCGCCCGACGTGATGGCCATCGCCAAGGGCATCGGCGGGGGCTTTCCGCTCGGGGCCTGTGCCGCCACCGAGGCCGCGGCCGTCGGCATGACGGCGGGCACCCATGGGTCCACCTATGGCGGCAATCCGCTCGCCTGCGCGGTGGGCTGCGCCGTGCTCGACCTGATGCTGGCGGACGGGTTTCTCGACGGCGTCAGCCGCACGGCGGGCCGGCTGCGTCAGGGCCTCGAGGGGCTGGTCGCGAGCCACCCGCAGGTCTTCGAGGGCGTGCGGGGCTCCGGGCTGATGCTGGGGCTGAAGTGCCGCGTGACCAACACCGACGTCGTGACCGCGGCCTATGGCGCGCATCTGCTGACGGTGCCGGGGGGCGACAACGTCGTGCGGCTGCTGCCGCCGCTGAACCTCACGGACGACGAGGTGGACGAGGGTCTGCGCCGTCTGGACGCCGCGGCCGCGGGGGTGCGGGCCGCGGCATGAGACACTTTCTCGACCTGCATGCGGTGGCGCCCGAGGCGTTGCACGACATGCTCCGGCAGGCCGTTGCCATGAAATCCGCTCGGGCGGGGCTGTCGCGCGGGGCGCGGGATGCCGAACAGCCGCTGGCGGGCCGGCTGATAGCCCTCATCTTCGAGAAACCCTCGACCCGGACCCGCGTGAGCTTCGATGCGGGCATCCGCCAGATGGGGGGCGAGACGATCGTCCTGTCGGGGGCCGAGTTGCAACTCGGGCACGGCGAGACCATCGCCGACACCGCCCGCGTGCTGTCGCGATTCGTCGATCTCATCATGATCCGCACCTTCGAGGAGACGACGCTGGCGGAACTGGCCGAGCATGCGAGCGTGCCGGTCATCAACGGCCTGACCAACGCGAGCCATCCCTGCCAGATCATGGCCGACGTGATGACATACGAGGAATGCCGCGGCCCGATCCGGGGGCGCAAGGTGGTCTGGGCGGGTGACGGCAACAACGTCTGCGCGTCCTTCCTGCATGGCGCGGGGCAGTTCGGCTTCGATTTCGTCTTCACCGGACCCGAGACGCTCGATCCGGACCGGCGGGCGGTGGATTACGCGCGCAGCCGCGGCGTCGAGGTCGCGATCGAGCGCGATCCTTTCAAGGCGGTGGACGGCGCCGATCTGGTGGTGGCCGATACCTGGATCTCAATGCACGACGCGCAGTCGACCCGCGAGCGGCGGCACAACCAGCTGCGCGCCTATCAGGTCAACGAGGCGCTGATGGCGCGCGCCAAGCCCGACGCGCTGTTCATGCATTGCCTGCCCGCCCACCGGGGCGAGGAGGTGACGAGTGCGGTGATGGACGGCCCGGCCTCGGTGGTGTTCGACGAGGCGGAGAACCGTCTGCATGCGCAGAAGGCCGTGCTGCGCTGGTGCCTCGGGGTCTGAGCGGGGCTCAGCCGGAGGCCTTCTGGGTCCAGCGGCCGTCTTCCTGCGCCCAGTATTTCGCGGGGAGGCTTGTGGCCGTGACGGCGCGCCAGTCCGCGCGGGCAGCCTCCAGCACTTCCGCGTCCGTGCCGTCGAAGAGGAGGCAGGTCCGGGTGAAGGCCGCCATCTCGGCGGGCTCCGCGCGGGCCCCCAGGGTCAGCATCAGCACGTCGGCCGCATTCGGGTTGCCGTCCGTCCCGGTCAGCAGGACGGGCTGGCGGTCGGCATAGGGGGCATCCGCGCGGCCATGGGGCAGGAAGGCGTCGTCGCGGTAGGTCCAGAGCCGCGCGTCGAGAAAGTCGAGGCCCGCGGGGTCGCCCACGCGCACCAGGACGCGCCAGCCCCGCTCGAGGGATTTCTCGAGCAGGTCCGGCAGCGTGGCCTCAAGGGGGGAGGAGGTCAGGTGATAAAACAGGACCTCCGCCACCGTCAGCCCTCGTACTTGTCCCGGATCAGCCGGTCGAGGGCGCGCACGCCCCAGCCCGTGGCGCCCTTGGGGGCGAAGTCGGTGTCGCGCGGCACGGAGGCTACGCCGGCGATATCGAGGTGGATCCAGGGCGTCTCGTCCTTGACGAAGCGCTTGAGGAACTGCGCCGCGGTGATGGACCCCGCCGGGCGGCCGCCGACGTTCGCCACGTCCGCGACGCGGCTCTTGATCTGGCGGTCGTAGGCGGGCGAGAGCGGCATGCGCCAGGCGCCTTCGTCCTCGGCGGCAGCTGCGGCAAGAAAGTCGGCGGCGAGCTTGTCGTTATTGGCGAAGACGCCGGCCATCTCGTGGCCGAGGGCGATGATGACGGCGCCGGTGAGGGTCGCGAGATCGATCATCGCCGCTGGCTTGAAGCGCTCCTGGGCGTACCAGAGGACGTCGGCGAGGACGAGGCGGCCCTCGGCGTCGGTGTTGATCACCTCCACCGTGTCGCCCTTCATGGATTTCACCACGTCGCCGGGGCGCTGGGCGAGCCCGTCGGGCATGTTCTCGACGAGGCCCACGAGGCCTACGACGTTGGCGCGAGCGCGGCGGAGGGCCACGGCGCGCATCACGCCCGAGACGACGCCCGCGCCGCCCATGTCGCCGGTCATGTCCTCCATGCCGGAGGCGGGCTTGATGGAGATGCCGCCGGTATCGAACACGACGCCCTTGCCTATGAGGGCGATGGGGGCCTCGTCGCCGCCGCCGTTCCAGCGCATCACCACGACCTTGGAGGGGGTGGCGGAGCCCATGCCGACGGCGAGGAGCGTGCGCATCCCGAGCCGTTCGAGCTCGGGCTCGTCGAGGACCTCGACCTCGAGCCCGAGGCCGGACAGCGCCTTGAGGCGGTTCGCGAATTCCGTGGTGGTGAGGATGTTGGCGGGCGCGTTGGTCAGATCGCGGGTGAAGAACACGCCCTCGGCCACCGCGGCGCGGGGCTGGTGGTCGGCGGCGGCAGCCTCGGCGTCGGGCACGTGGAAGGTCACGGCGGCGTTGGGCGGGGTCCAGTCGGGCTCGTCCGTGCGGCATTCGCGGTAGTCGTAGACCCGGAGCGCCAGGCCGAGGGCGATCTCGGAGACGTGGGGCGCGGTTTCGGCGAAGACCGCGAGCGGCGCGCGGGCGTTGAAGCGGGCGATGGCGGCTCCGGCCTTGCGCGCCTCCGCGGGCGTGGCGCGGCGGGGCAGCTTGACCGCGAGGATCGCCTCCGCCTCGAGGCCGCCGGGCCAGTTGAAGGTCTGGCTGTCGGCGGTCTTCATCTTCTTGAAGGCGTCGCTGTCGGCGAAGCGGCGCAGCGCGCCGCGGCTGCGACCGTTGAGACGGCGCGCCATCGGGCCCATGCGGCCTTCGGCGTCGATGAAGACGGCGATGCGACCGCCCAGGGTCGCTGCGGCTTCGGGGTCGGCGACGACGAAGGTTGTTTCCACTGGCGCAGTCACGGGCGTCTCCTTAGGTTGCAGGCATGTTGTCGTGGTCTAGCGCGCCCCCGTCAGATTGGCCAGTCCCGCAGCCCCGCAGGGACCCGCGGTGACGCGCCTCGACCGCTACATCCTGCGCCTGCTCTTGGTGGCGTTCGGGTTCTTCATGCTGGTGTTCACCGGCGTGGTCTGGCTGACCCAGGCCGTGCGGCTGATCGACACCGTGGTCGCGAGCGGGCAGGGCGGGCGCATCCTGCTCGAGTTCTCCGCCTTCGTGCTGCCACAGGTCATGGTGATCGTCCTGCCGATCTCGGGCATCGGGGCGGCACTTTATGCGCTCAACCGGCTCTATTCCGACAGCGAGCTGGTCGTGATGATGGGGGCGGGCGTCGGTGCCGGTGCTCTGTTGCGGCCGGTGGCGCTGTTCGGGATCCTGATCGGGATCGCGCTCGCGGTGACGCTGACGGTCTTCGTGCCGCGCGGCGGGGCCGCACTTGCGGTGCGCACCCAGGAGATCCGCAGCGATCTTGCCGGTGCGCTGATCGTGGAACGCCAGTTCCTGCATCCCGTGGACGGTCTCACGATCTTCATCGCCGATGTCGTGGGCCCGAGCGAGATGGGCGGGCTGTTTTTGCACGACCAGCGCGATCCCCTGCGCCCCGTGACCTATTCGGCGCGCTCGGCGCTGCTCCTCAGCGAGGGAGACGAGGCGCGGCTCGTGATGCGCGACGGCGTGGCGCTGGCGCTGTCGGCGGACGGGGCGCAGCTGAGCGCCGTGGAATACGCGCAGTTCGTCTTCGATCTGAGCGATCTGGTGCAGCCCGGGGATGCGCGCGCCCCGCGGCCGTCCGAGTATTCCGTGCCCGATCTGCTCCGTCCCACGCCCGAGATGCTCGCGGCCGGCCGGTTCGAGCGCGGCGATTACATCGCGGAGGCGCATTACAAGCTGAGCCTGCCGCTGCTTGCAGCCCTCTATCCGGCGGTGGCGCTGGTGACGCTGCTGGCCGGCGGCTACCGGCGCAGCGGGTTCGGCCGGCGCGTCGTGGTGGCCGTGGGGGTAGGCGTGCTGTTGCAGGCCACGGCCATCGTCGTGCGCCCGCGGGTCCAGGCCGAGCCCGGTCTCTGGCCGGTGATGTACCTGCCCATCGCACTGGGAATAATGTACGTGGCCGCACTGCTCTGGCGGATCAGCCATGGGCGGCGGCCGCGCGGAGCTCCCGCATGACCCTGTGGCGGTATCTGACGGCGGCGTTCCTGCGCGCGGTGCTGGCGGTGCTGGCGGTGATCGCGCTCGTGGTGCTGCTGGGGGCGGGGGTGGAGAACCTGCGGCGCTTCTCCGGGGTCTCGACCGCGGAGGTCCTGCATCTGACGCTTTTGCAGGCCCCGGAGGTCATCTACGAGGCCTTCCCCCTCGTCCTGATGCTCGCGAGCCTCACGATGTTCCTGCGCCTCGCACGGACCAGCGAACTCGTCGTGATGCGCGCGGCCGGGGTGCCGGCGCTTCGGCTGATCGCGGTGCCGGCCGCGGTGGGCCTCCTGCTCGCCTTCGCGATGATCGGCGTGGTCAATCCTTTGGTTGCGGCCTCCATGCGGGCGGGCAACGTGGCGGAGGACCTGCTGCGCGGGCGCGAGACCAGCCGGCTGTCGGTCTCGGGCGACGGGCTCTGGCTGCGCCAGGCCGATGCCGACGGCCAGACCGTGATCCAGGCCGCGCGCGCCAGCCCAGACGGCACCGAGTTGCGCCAGGTGCGCCTCCACCGCTTCAACGCGCAGGGCGGGCTCTATGCGCGCATCGAGGCCGAGGGCGCGCGGCTCGAACCCGGGGCCTGGGTGCTCGACGGGGCGCGGCGCTGGGACCGTGCGTCCGACGGGCGCTATGTCCAGGGACCGACGGGCGGCGAGTTGCGCCTCGCGACCGACCTGACCTCGGGCCAGATCCTCGACAGTTTCTCACCGCCCCAGACGCTGGGCTTCTGGCAACTCGGGCCGTTCATCCGTGCCATGGAGGCGGCGGGGTTCTCCGGGCGGCGACATAGGCTGTTTCTCCAGAGCGAGCTTGCGAAGCCCGCGCTCTTCACGGCGATGGTGCTGATCGGGGCGGCCTTCGCGCTGCGCCCGGCGCGCTTCGGCCAGATCGGCGTCATGATCCTGCTGGCGGTGCTGGCGGGGTTCTCGCTCTATTTCCTCAAGGATTTCGCGGAATCCCTCGGCGCGAGCGGGGCGGCCCCGCTGATGGTGGCGGCCTGGACGCCGTCGGTCGCGGCGATCCTGCTGGCGCTGGGTCTGTTGTTGCATCTCGAAGATGGCTGAGCGGCGGCGCCGGATCCTGGCCGCGGCGGGCCTGCTCGCGCTTGCGGCCGTCGCATCCCCCCGGGCGCAGGAGACGCCGGTGGGCCTCATTGCCGACCGCGTCACCTACGACCGCGCGGCGGGGCTCCTGATCGCCGAGGGCGGCGTCGAGATCGTCTATGAGGGCCGCATCCTGCGCGCGACGCGCCTCGTCTACGACGAGACGGCGGGCGAGGTGCGCGCGTCGGGGCCGATCACGCTGGTCGATCCCGAGGGTGGTGTGCTGCTCGCGGATGCCGCGGCCTTGACGCCGGATCTTGCGGAGGGGCTCGTCGCGGGGGCCCGGGTGCTGATCGGGGACCAGTTGCAACTCGCCGCCGTCGAGGCGCGCCGGGCGGAGGGGCGCTTCGTGACGCTCGACCGGGTGGTGGCCTCGAGCTGCACCATCTGTGCGGGGGGCGCGACGCCCACCTGGGCCATCCGCGCCGAGCGGGTGACCCAGGACGACGAGGCCCGGCGGATCTATTTCGAGGACGCGCGCCTCGAGGTCTTCGGCCTGCCCGTGGGCTATGCGCCGCGCCTGTCGATCCCGGAGCCGGGGGTGGAGCGGGCCTCGGGTCTGCTGGCCCCGTCGTTTCTCAGCTCGCAAATCTACGGCTTCGGCGTGAAGCAGCCCTATTACCGCGTGCTCTCGCCCGCGGCCGACATGACCCTGACGCCGTTCGTTACCTCGCAGGGCGGGGTGCTTCTGGAGGGCGAATACCGCAGGCGGTTCACAGGTGGCGGGGTCGACCTCGGCGGCGTGCTCGCGTTCGACGACGGGCTCGACGCGGACATCGGCGGGGACGGGGTTCGCGGCGTGCTGACGGCGCTCGGTGCCTTCTCGCTTGATCGCGGTTTCGTCGCCGATTTCGACCTGAGCCTCGTGAGCGACGACGATTTCCTCAAGCAGTTCGACTATTCGAATGACGATCTCCTGACGAATACCGCGGGTCTTCGGCGCACCCGGGCGCGCGACGACTTCCGGCTCGAGGTCATCGCGTTCCAGAGCCTCCTGCCCGAGACGGCCGGTGCGGACGTGCCGGTGATCCTGCCCGATCTCGCTTATCGACGCCTGCTGGAGGGGCCGGTGCTGGGCGGGCGCGCGGGGTTCGACCTCGGCACCCTCGGCGTCTCGCGCCAGTCGGGCGCGCGGGTGCTGCGGCTGACGGGCGGGCTCGACTGGACCCGGGGCTGGACCCTGCCGCGAGGGGTGCTCGCGCAGGTCGGGGGCAGCCTCGCCTGGGACGGCTACCAGACCTGGAACGACCCCGAGACCGGCGAGCAGAGCTTCAGCCGCACCCTGCCCGAGGCCGTGCTCGATCTGCGCTGGCCGCTGGTCCGCCGGGACCGCGCGGCCGATCACCTGATCGAGCCCATCGTGCAGGTGATCTATTCGGAGGCGCTCGGCGACGAGGACGCGCCCAACGAGGACAGCCAGCTGCCCGAGTTCAACTACGCGAACCTCTTCACCACGAACCGCTTTCCCGGCCGCGACCGGCTCGAGACCGGGCTGCGCGCTAACATCGGCCTCCAGTATCTGCGCACCGACGACGCGGGCTGGGTGCTGGGGGCGACGCTCGGCCGGGTGCTGCGTCTGAGCGATCTGGAGCAGTTTCCGGAGGGCGCTGGTCTCAACGGGCGCTGGAGCGATTATGTGGGGGCCGTGTCGCTCGATCTCGACAGCGGCTTCGGGCTGTCGAACCGCACGCTGCTCGAGGACGACCTGACGCTGCACCGCAACGAGTTCGCGGTCGCGTTCGAGACGCCGCGTGCGGGACTGGCCGCGACCTACGTCTTTCTGGCACGCGATGCCTCCAATCCGTTCCTCGGGATCCAGGACGAGACGAGCGAGGTGTCGATCGCGGCGCGCTACCGGGTCCGGCCGAACTGGCAGGTGCGGGGGGCCTGGCGCTACGATCTGACCGACGACAGCAATCTGCGGGCGAGCGGCGGCGTGACCTACGGCAACGAATGCGCGGAGTTCGACCTTTCGGTCTCGCGCCGGTTCACCTCATCGGATAATCTTCCGCCCTCGACATCCGTCGGGTTCGGCCTGCGTCTGGCCGGGTTCGGGACGTCGCAGGAGCAGGAATGGCCCGCGAGGGTCTGCGTGGGGGCCGGTTGAGCGCGCGCAGGCCCGGCGGGACGGATTTGGACTGAAGAAGGCGGATCGCGATGCAGTGGCGCGGAATTCTGGCGGCGGGGATCCTGCTCGCGACGGGCCTGCCGGGGCACGCCCAGAACGTCTATGCCCCGGCGGTGCGGGTCAACGACAGCGTCGTGACCTTCTACGACGTCGACCAGCGAACGCGACTGCTGGAGGCGCTGGGGGCGCGCGGCGACGTGCGGGCCCTCGCGGTCGAGCAACTGACCGAGGACCGCCTCAAGGTCGAGGCCGCCTCGGCGCTGGGGATCGAGTTGCCGGAGGGGGCGCTGGTGACGGGCATCGAGGAATTCGCGGCCCAGCGCGGACTGTCGTTCGACGATGTCATCAACGTGCTCGTCCAGCGCGAGATCGACCGCCAGACCATGGACGATTTCGTCGAGGCGGGGCTCGTCTGGCGCGAGGTCGTCCAGAGCCGGTTCCGGGAGCGCGCGATGCCGAGCGAGACAGATCTCGATCTGGCGCTCGAGATCCAGGCGAACACGCCGGTCGAACTTATCCAGCTCAGCGAGATCGCCCTGCCGTTTGCCGAACGGGGCGAGGCGGAGACCATAGCCTTTGCCGACCGCCTGGCGCGGGATCTGGCGCGGGGCGGGGATTTCGGGGCCGCAGCGCGCAGCTTCAGCCGGTCGGGGACGGCCGCCCAGGGCGGGTTGCTCGAACCCGTGCCGGCGATGCGCCTGCCGCCCGCGATCCGCACGCAGGTCCTGCTGCTCGAGCCCGGTCAGGTCACGCGGCCCGTGCCGATCTCGGGCGGGCTCGCGATCCTGCGGCTGAATTCCATCCGCCAGGCCCCGCCGGCGGCGGCCTCCCCCGACGTCACGGACGAGGAGGCGCGCAACCTTTTGCGCGAGCAATTGTTCGGCCAGCGGATCGAGAGCTTCGGGCAGGGCTACCTGCAGGAACTCAAGCGCGACGCCCTGATCGTCGAAGAATGAGCGGACCCATCGCGCTGACGCTCGGCGATCCTTCGGGGATCGGCGGGGAGACCGCCCTGCGCGCCTGGAGCGCGCTGGGGCAGACCTTGCCGTTCTGCGTGCTCGGGGATCTGGTGCATTTGGGCGATCTGGGCGCGCGGCTCGGCATCCCGGTCCGGGCCATCGAGGCACCCGCCGAGACGGTGGCGGCCGCGGGCGAGGGCCTGCCGGTGCTGCACTATGCGCTTGAGCGTCCCGCGACGCTGGGCCGACCCGATCCTGCCAACGCCCGTGTGGTGATCGACATGATCGCGCGGGCCGTGGCGATGGTACGCGGCGGGGAGGCCGCAGCACTTTGCACTGGCCCCATCAACAAGCGCGTGTTGCACGAGGGGGCGGGGTTCGCCTATCCCGGCCATACCGAGTATCTCGCTGATCTCTGCGGCGCGCCCCAGCCGGTGATGCTGCTGGCGGCCCCCGTCCTCAGGGTGGTGCCGGTGACCGTGCATGTGGCGCTCGCCGAGGTGTCCCGGCTGCTGACGCCCGATCTGCTGGAGGCGGTGCTGCGGGTGACGCGCGCGGG
>JBBQYB010000024.1:0-31042 GCA_038209095.1 Rhodobacterales bacterium | reverse complement strand
CATACCGGCGACAGCATCACGGTCGCGCCTGCGTTGACGCTCACGGACAAGGAATACCAGATGATGCGCAATGCCTCGATCGCGGTGTTGCGCGAGATCGGGGTGGAGACCGGCGGCTCCAACGTGCAATTCGCCGTGCACCCCGAAACCGGCCGCCTCATCGTCATCGAGATGAACCCCCGCGTGTCACGCTCCTCGGCACTTGCCTCCAAGGCCACCGGCTTTCCCATCGCCAAGATCGCGGCGAAACTCGCTGTTGGCTATACGCTCGATGAGCTCGACAACGACATCACCAAGGTGACCCCCGCCTCCTTCGAGCCCACCATCGACTACGTGGTCACCAAGATCCCGCGCTTCGCCTTCGAGAAGTTTCCCGGCGCCGAGCCGCTGCTCTCCACCGCGATGAAATCCGTGGGCGAGGCCATGGCCATCGGGCGCACTTTCCACGAGAGCGTGCAGAAGGCGCTCTGTAGCCTCGAGACCGGCCTCACCGGTTTCGACGACATCGAGATCCCCGGTGCCCCCGACAAGGCCGCCATCGTGCAGGCGCTGTCGCTCCAGACCCCCGACCGCCTGCGCGTCGCGGCCCAGGCGATGCGCCACGGCCTGTCCGACGACGAAATACATGCCGTCACCCGCTTCGATCCGTGGTTTCTCGCGCGCATCCGCGAGATCGTCGAGGCGGAGGCCGTGGTGCAAGGCACCGGCCTGCCGTCCGAGCCGCACGCGCTGCGCCGGCTCAAGATGATGGGCTTTTCCGACGCCCGCCTCGCCACGCTGACGGGACGGACCGAGAGCGCCGTGCGCACCGAGCGCCAGCGTCTCGGCGTGTGCGCGGTGTTCAAGCGCATCGACACCTGTGCCGCTGAGTTCGAGGCCCAGACGCCCTACATGTATTCCACCTACGAAGCCGAGGCGGGCGGATATACCGAGTGCGAATCGCGCCCCTCCGACCGCAAGAAGGTCGTGATCCTCGGCGGCGGGCCCAACCGCATCGGCCAGGGCATCGAATTCGACTACTGCTGCTGCCACGCGTGTTTCGCGCTGACCGACGCGGGCTTCGAGACCATCATGGTCAACTGCAACCCCGAGACCGTCTCGACCGACTACGACACCTCCGACCGGCTCTATTTCGAGCCGCTGACGCTCGAGCATGTGCTGGAGATCCTGCGCGTGGAGCAGGACAACGGCACCCTGCACGGCGTGATCGTGCAATTGGGCGGCCAGACCCCGCTAAAGCTCGCCAACGCGCTGCACGAGGCCGGCATCCCCATCCTCGGGACCACACCCGACGCCATCGACCTCGCCGAGGACCGCGAGCGCTTCCAGCAGCTGCTGCACCGGCTCGGCCTGCGCCAGCCCGACAACGGCATCGCGCGCTCCGCCACGGAGGCCCAGACCGTGGCCGCGCGCATCGGCTATCCTTTGGTGATCCGCCCTTCTTATGTGCTCGGCGGCCGCGCCATGGAGATCGTGCGCGATGACGCGCAGCTCGCGCGCTACATTACCACCGCCGTGCAGGTCTCCGGCGACACGCCCGTTCTGCTCGACCGCTACCTCGCCAACGCCGTCGAAGTTGACGTGGACGCGCTCAGCGATGGCAAGACGGTGCATGTCGCAGGCGTCATGGAGCATATCGAGGAGGCGGGCGTGCATTCCGGCGACAGCGCCTGCTCGCTGCCGCCCTATTCGCTCTCGCCTTCCATCGTCGCGCGCATCCACGAACAGACCGAAGCCATGGCGCTCGCGCTGGGCGTGGTCGGCCTGATGAACGTGCAATTCGCCGTCCAGGGCGAGGACATCTATGTGCTGGAGGTGAACCCGCGCGCCTCGCGCACCGTGCCCTTCGTCGCCAAGGCCACCGACAGCGCCATCGCCTCCATCGCCGCACGCCTCATGGCGGGCGAGCCGATGTCGAACTTCCCCCTGCGCCCGCCCTACCCCGTCGGCACCGGCCCGGACGACCTCCTGCCGCTCATGGACCCCATGACGCTCGCCGATCCGCAGACGCCCTGGTTTTCCGTCAAGGAGGCCGTGCTGCCCTTCGCGCGCTTTCCCGGCGTAGACCCCCTGCTCGGCCCGGAGATGCGCTCCACGGGCGAGGTCATGGGCTGGGACCGCAGCTTCCCGCGCGCCTTCCTCAAGGCGCAGCTTGGCGCGGGCATGGACCTGCCGCAATCGGGCGCCGTGTTCATCTCGATCCGCGACGCCGACAAGACGCCGGCCATGGCCGCGGCCGCCCGCGATCTGGTCGCCATGGGCTTCACCCTCGTCGCCACCCGCGGCACCGCCGCCTTTTTCGCCTCGGTGGACGTACCCTCGGAGGTGGTGAACAAGGTCTACGAAGGCCGCCCCAACATCGTCGACCGCCTGAAGAACGGCGAGATCGGCCTGGTGATGAACACCACCGAAGGTGCGCAAACCGTCTCCGACAGCCGCTCCATCCGCGCCGTCGCCCTCTCCGACAAGATCCCCTACTTCACCACCGCCGCCGCCAGCATCGCCTCCGTCGCGGCCATGCAGGCCCGTCTGGAAGGCCCGCTGGAGGTAAGGACGTTGCAGGGGTAGCAAACAAGTCCACCTCAGGGTTCGATGAGGTTAGTGACCTTCTCTTGCTCATCTTGAAGAAAGGTCAGGAAATCCGCGCAGGAGTTCGGCATGTTGAACGTCAACTTTGTACCCGTGTTAGTTGCAACAATAACGAAATTGAAGCCAGCATCCATGAACAGCTCCATCTCAGTTGGATAGTATGATTGTGGACATATTTGAACTAAAAGGGCCGTAGTAGCAACATTAATTTTATCAGCAAGCTCAAATGTGGTAATTCCAGTTGCAGATTGCCTCGACGTCGATCTAATTTTATCTAATATTTCCTGATTTATTTCTCCGTACTCTTGCCTCCCCACGCGAATAATTTCGCTATTTGGCGGCGCATTATAACCAGGTATCGTGAGTTTATTCGGGTCGCCTTCCGCAGCTATGACAGGAGTTAGTGGTCCAAACGCCTCAATAATCTCTCCAGTTCCGGCCTTCACCGCGTAGCCAAAGTCCGCGTCTTGCCAGGAATTTGGCGTCGCGGTATCCACGTACATTTTTCCCGTTGTGATATCACCGGCGTTAGCGGGCAGTGTACAAATTATGGAAGGCAAGGAACCGGGATTGTCAGACAAAGATGCGCCGGTGGCAAAACGCTTCCCTAGGTACGATGTAATATTTTCACCTGTGGACGATTCAATTTCTTCTATTAGCTGCGAGATCTCACTCGCCGTAGACTCAGTTGCGGGTATTGGCTGCACGCCAACATCCTGCGCAGAAGCACTTACTCCTATGAGCCCGATCAATACAAGACCAGCGCATCGCCTTTGCACCCTATCGTCCATCAAGCCGCCTCACCCCCGACTTGTCCCCGATCCCCACGCCCGGCCAATAAGCCGGCGACAGAAACATCCTCGTCCAGCGCCTCCCAATGCAGCCCGAACGGGCTGATCTCGACCTTGACGCGCGCGGCGGGGTCGGCTTGCAGTAGGCGCGGGAACCAGACGAGCGGCACGCCAATCACCCGCCCGTCTGAAAGCCCGACCCACATGGTCTCCGCATCAAAGTGGACCGTCTCAGCCGAAATGTTCATGCCACGCCCTTTCGATCAACGCGCGCCGATCCTGCACTACAATGGTCAAGGCGCGCAGTGTTCGGGCGTCAAATCCATGATTTGTTGCCACGACCACCTCTGGCCATAACCAGAACTTGGCCTCAAATCCGACCTTCATGACGTGCACATGCATAGGCTCACGCGGATTGCCCTCGTTCGAATAGAAAAAGAATCTGTGTCCATCATAGCGGAAAATCGTCGGCATTACGAAATCTTCTCGCTGTGGCGTTTCGGTGCAAGCATGTTGAAGGAAATTCGCGAAAACGTGCCAGCCATATGACGAAGAAATCTTGTGTTAAGAAATCTAGATTTCAGGTAAACAGAAGCCGAAAAACACCATTATAACAACAACTTACCATTTTGTCCACGCGTGGACAAATCCGCACTCTGGTGCGGCGGGGCAGGGAATGATACCCCAGCCAGACCGGGACTTCGGCGGAAATTTATGAAACACGACTTCGAGGAACAGCGGCGCGAGACCTGGCAGACCTTCGCCGAGGCGGGCGGCTCGCTGCCCGGGACCGCCGTGGTGGATTTCATCTTCTTCGTCGAGGAAACCGACGCCGACTGGGACGCCTTCGCGGCCGCCCTGCGCAAGGCGGGCTTCCGCCCCGAGCGGCAGGACGACGGCGAAACCCTGATCGCTCGATGCGGTCCTATGCCCGTCACCCCTGAGGACGTCTGGGCCCGCGAGCGGGAGGCGACCGAAATCGCCCTCAGGTTCGAGTTTTATCCCGATGGCTGGGATCTGCCCCTGGCAGGCTGACGCTGTGCAATTGACAGGGCCTGCGCGCCTCTGTATCCCGCCGCAATCGGCACCGGCCCAGGTGGCGGAATGGTAGACGCGCTGGCTTCAGGTGCCAGTGACTTAACGGTCGTGGAAGTTCGAGTCTTCTCCTGGGCACCATTCTGATCCGGGGCGGCGCGTCGTGACAGCGGACGGGCGCCGCCCGGATCAAGAGGATGAGATGGCGAATTACCTCTATGCGGACGATCTGCCGGACGGGCTGCACCTCGGTCCGGTCGTGGCGATAGATTGCGAGACCATGGGCCTCATCCCCGCCCGCGACCGGCTCTGCCTCGTTCAGATGTCCGGCGGCGACGGCAATGCCCACATGGTCCAGATCCGGCCCGGCGAGCACGACGCGCCGAACCTCCGGCGGATGCTTGGCGACCCGTCCGTTCTCAAGCTTTTCCATTTCGGGCGCTTCGACATCGCTGTGCTGCTGCACCGGTTCGGCGTGCTGACAGCACCGGTCTACTGCACCAAGATCGCCTCGAAGCTCGGGCGAACCTACACCGACCGGCACGGGCTGAAGGACCTCCTGCGCGAGATGCTCGAGGTCGACATCTCGAAGTACCAGCAATCGAGCGACTGGGGTGCCGCGACGCTGACCGAAGCGCAACTCGACTACGCCGCCTCCGACGTGCTGCATCTGCACCGCCTGCGCGCGGCGATGGACGCACGCCTGGTGCGCGAGGGGCGCACCGCGCTGGCGCAGGGCTGTTTCGACTTTCTGCCGCACCGGGCGGCGCTCGATCTCGCGGGCTGGCCGGAGGTGGACGTCTTTGCCCATTCCTGAGCGGTCCGAACCCGTCATCGACACGGCCCGGGTGATCGCTACCGGACGGCAGGTGATCGCCGTCGAGGCCGAGGGTCTGGGTGCGCTCGCCCACGCCCTCGACGACGCCTTCGCCCAGGCGGTCATCTGCATGCTCAAAGCACGCGGCCGGGTGATCGTCTCCGGCATGGGCAAGTCGGGGCACGTGGCGCGCAAGATCGCGGCGACCCTCGCCTCCACCGGCACGCCCGCGCTGTTCGTGCATCCCGCCGAGGCAAGCCATGGCGATCTGGGCATGATCACCCGCGAGGACGTGGTGATCCTGCTGTCCAATTCCGGCGAAACACCGGAGCTTGCGGACCTCATCGCGTATACGCGCCGCTTTTCCATTCCGCTCATCGGCGTGGCGGGCCGCGCGACCAGCACGCTCATCGAACAGGCGGACATCGGCCTTGTGCTGCCCGACGCGCCGGAGGCCTGCACCGTGGGGCTGGCACCCACCACTTCCACGACCATGACGCTCGCCCTCGGGGACGCGCTCGCCGTGGCCCTGATGGAGCACCGGGCCTTCAGCCCGCAGGACTTTCGCGCCTTCCACCCCGGCGGGCGGCTCGGGGCGCGGCTCCTCACGGTGGGAAACCTGATGCACGGGGGCGACGAAGTCCCGCTGATTGCACTCGATGCGCCCATGCCGGAGGCACTGCTGGTGATGACCCAGAAAGGCTTCGGCGTCGTCGGCGTCCTCGAGGACGGATTGCTGCGGGGGGTGGTGACCGACGGCGATCTGCGGCGCAACATGGACGGCCTTTTGGAGCGGCGGCTTGCGGACGTGATGACGAAGGCCCCGCGCACGATCTCGACAGGCGCGCTCGCTTCGGAAGCGCTGGGCATCATGAACGCCGCGGCCATCACGACCCTCTTTGCGACCGCACCGGAGGCTCCGGAAAAGCCGCTCGGCATCCTGCACGTGCACGATTGCCTGCGGGCCGGCGTGGTCTGAGGGCGAGCGCGGCGATGGCAGCCCGGCCCGGCCTCTATTCGCGGGCCGTGGCGATCCTGAAGGTAGGTTTGCCGCTCGTGGCCATCGCGATGCTGGCGGGGTTGTTTCTCGAACGTGGTGCGGACAGGCCCTCGGGCGATCTGGTCTTCACCCCGGCCGATCTCGCGGAACTGGGTGACGGGATGCAGGTCAGGCGGCCGGTTCTTTCGGGGGTGACGCGCGATCTCGACCGCTTTCGCTTCACTGCGGAACGGGTGACCCCGGACGCCGCTCCGCCGACCCGTGCCGAAATCGAGACCCTGGCGGGACGGATCGACTTCTCCGACGGGACGACCCTGGATCTGCGGGCGGCAACCGGCGCGCTCGATCTGCGTGCGCAACGGATGACGCTGCGGGGGGACGTGCGGTTGGAGGCGGCCTCGGGCTATGACTTCTCGGCCGATACCGCAGAGGTGGATCTGGACGTCGGCGGCCTGGTGGCAACCGGGTCGGTGACGGGCAACGGGCCCATGGGCCGGATTTCCGCTGATCGCCTGACTGTGAAAGGCACGGACGCCGCCCGCGTGTTTTTGTTCGAAGACAGCGTCTCGCTGGTATACGGTGCCATGACAGGTTCCGAATAAGGAGGGCTCGATGATTGCGGCGGCCGCTGGGCTGATTCTCCTCGTTGCGGCGCAGGCGGCCGCGGCGCAGGGTGCGAGCGTGCCGTTCGGTGGCCTCTCCCTCGACGCGAGTCTGCCCGTCGAGATCACGGCCGACGCACTGGCACTCGACCAGGCGGCGGGCACGGCCCTGTTCAGCGGCACCGTCCGGGTTGGTCAGGGCACGCTTCGGATGGCCGCGGACCGGATGGAGGTCTTCTATGCAGCCGACGCGTCCGGTACGGGGGCGATCGACCGCATGCTCGCAACGGGGAACGTCACGCTCACCAACGGGCTCGAAAGTGCCGAGGCTGCAAGGGCAACCTATGTCGTCACCAGCGGCATCGTGGAGATGGAGGGCGATGTCCTGCTGACGCAGGGAGCCAATGCGCTTTCCAGCGAACGGCTGCGGATCGATCTGAACGCAGGCACCGGGGTGCTGGAGGGTCGCGTCCAGACCATCTTTGCGCCGGTGCGTCGCGAATGAGCCCGCCGCCCGATCTGCGGGTGACCGAGGGCGGTCCAGGTCTCGAGGCGCTGCATTTGGGCAAGAGCTATCGGCGCCGGCCGATCCTGCGCGACGTGTCCCTGTCGATCCGCAGGGGCGAGGTTGCAGCCCTCCTCGGGCCCAACGGGGCGGGCAAGACGACGTGCTTTTATGCCATCGCCGGTCTAATCACGCCCGATCAGGGGAGCGTCACGGTAGACGGGGTCGACGTGACCTATCTGCCGATGTACCGCCGCGCCAAGCTCGGGATCGGCTATCTGCCGCAGGAGGCCTCGGTGTTCCGGGGCCTGAGCGTCTCGGACAACATCGCGGCCATCCTCGAAGTGGCGGTGCCGGACGCGGAAAAACGGCGCGAATTGCTGGAGGAACTGCTGGCCGAGTTCTCGATCGGACATCTCGCGCGTACGCCGGCCATCGCCCTGTCCGGCGGCGAGCGGCGGCGGGTGGAGATCGCCCGGTGCCTCGCGAGCCAGCCGAGGTATGTCCTTCTCGATGAGCCGTTCGCCGGCGTCGATCCCCTGGCCGTCGCGGACATCCGCGCGCTGGTCGGGCATCTCAAGGTTCGGGGGATCGGCGTGCTGATCACCGATCACAACGTCCGGGAGACTTTGGAAATCGTCGATCGAGCATATATCCTGCACGCGGGCACGGTGATCATGAACGGGACGCCGGATGAAGTGGTACGCGACGACAACGTGCGGCGGGTCTATCTCGGGGACAGTTTCCGCATCTAAAGAGGCTGCGGACCGGGCGGGGCGTATCTGATGGTGCTTTCGCCGCGCATCGAGGTCCGGCAGAGCCAGACGCTGGCGATGACGCCGCAGTTGCAGCAGGCCATCAAGCTGTTGCAGATGAATAACCTGGCGCTGGCCGAATACGTCGCGGCCGAGGTCGAGAAAAATCCCCTTCTGGAGATCGCATCGCCGCCCGCAGGTGCGCCGCCAGTGCGGATCAGGACGACCGGGTCTGGCGACGGGCTGGAGGCCATCGCGGAAGCCGTCGGGCTGAGCGCGCATCTGCTGGGCCAGATCGGGGCTGCACGGGCACCGGCGCAGGTGGCCCTGGCCGCTCGGGTTCTGGCCGAGGAACTTGAGGACGACGGCTATCTGCGCGTGCCGCTAACAGAGATTGCCGCAAGGCACCGCCTGGAGGCGCCAGTGGTGCTGGCCGGGCTGGCCCTGCTGCAGACGTGCGATCCGCCCGGCGTGGGCGCACGCAGCCTTCGTGAATGTCTCGAATTGCAACTAAGGGAGAAGCGCCGGTTCGACCCGGCGATGGCCCTTTTACTCGACAACCTCGCCTTGCTCGCACGCGGCCGGCTGGCGGAGCTGCGCGCGCTTTGCGAAATAGATGCGGAAGACTTCGCGCAGATGCTGGCGGAACTGCGCGCGCTCGATCCGAAGCCGGGACTGCGCTTTGGATCGGTCCCTGTGCAGGTGGCGGTGCCGGATGTCTTCGTCTTCCGCGGTGCCGGTGGGGGCTGGCTTGTCGAGCTTAACACCGAGACGCTGCCACGGGTACTGGTGAACAAACGCTATGCGCAGGAGCTTGGCGGGGTCGATGGGGCCGCCCGCTCGTTCGTCTCGGAAATGAGCCTCTCCGCCTCGTGGCTCGTACGCAGTCTGGAGCAGCGTGCGCGGACCATTCTGCGGGTCGCGAGCGACCTCGCCACGCATCAGCATACGTTTTTCGACATCGGTCCGCGCGGTCTGCGTCCGCTGACGCAGCGGATGGTCGCTGACCGGCTCGGACTTCACGAATCCACCGTGGGCCGGGCCACAGCGGGAAAGTTCGTAGCCTGCGATCAGGGATTGATCGAGATGCGCGCATTGTTCAGCGCCTCGATCCAGGCAGTGACGGGCGGCGAAGGGTTTTCGGCGACTGCCGTACAGGACCATATCCGGAGGCTGATCGCGGAAGAGCGTCGATCCAAACCCTTGTCCGACGACAAAATCGTGGCCGTCTTGAATGGCGAAGGGATTGATATTGCGCGCCGGACGGTAGCAAAATATCGTGAGGGCATGGGGATACCCTCCTCGGTTGAACGCCGACGCATCAAAGCCGCAGTTACCTGATTTGAACGCCTTCAGGCCATCATGCTGCGACCGCTGATGCCCGGACACGGGTGTGCCCGTGAAGCGGCGCTAGAGGCGACGACGGGCACTCCGCCGGCGAAACAAAAGGGGCGCGTTATGCGGATTCAGGTTAGCGGAAAACAGATCGACATCGGCGAGGCGCTCAGCACGCACGTCGAGACCAAGGTCACGGACGTCGTCGAGAAATACGCGGAACGGGCCGTCGAGGCGATCGTCACGTTTTCGCGCGATCGCCACGAGTTCATCACGGATACGGCAGTGCATCTCGCCAATGGGCTGACGGTTCAGGCAAAGGGGCGGGCCGACGAGATCTATGCGTCGTTCGAGGGGTCGATCGACCGCATGGAGAAACAGGTCCGCCGCTATCGGCGGCGGCTGAAGACCCATCACCGAAATCGGGAAAATCCGATTGAAGCGACGGGCGCGCCGTCTTACATCCTCGCCAGCGGCGACGAGCATATCGACGATGTGGAACCGGAGACGCTGCAACCGGTCATCGTGGCCGAAATGGAGACGCCGGTGCCTTACCTCTCGGTGGGTGAGGCCGTGATGCAGATGGAGTTGGCCGGTGCGGGCATGCTCGTGTTCCGGAACGACGCGCACGGTGGCGTGAATGTGGTGTATCGGCGAGACGATGGGCACATCGGCTGGATCGATCCAAGAAACACCCTGTAGTAATCTGTCGATGCTTGCTGGGTCGAGGGGATAGCAGACTATGGAGCTTTCGCATATTCTGGGCGCGGAAGCCGTTCGGGCTCCGCTCCGGGCGACAAGCAAGAAACGGCTTTTGCAGGATCTGTCCGAAATGGCTGAAACCGTCTACGCCTTGCCGTCCGAGACGGTCTATAAGGCGTTGATGGACCGCGAGGCGCTCGGTCCAACCGGCGTGGGGCGTGGCGTGGCCATTCCGCATGCGCGATTCAAGGGCGTAAGCCGGGTCATTGGCCTGTTCGCGCGGCTGGAGAAGCCCGTCGATTTCGAATCGATCGACCGCCAGCCCGTGGATCTGGTCTTTGCGTTGTTCGCGCCAGAGGCAGCCGGGGCGGAGCATCTCAAGGCGCTTGCACGGGTATCGCGAACGCTGCGCAGCGAGTCCGTTTGTGTAAAGCTGCGCTCGACCTTCGATCCGTCCGCGATCTACGCGATCCTGACCGAATCGAAGAGCGAACAGGCAGCGTGAAGCGATTAAGTATTGATGAAGCTGCGGGCCTGACGGTCCGCGGCTTCTACCTTTTCTCCTCAGCCGCGGGCGCTTGCGCGTTTGGGGAGGTCAGACAAGGGTTCCGTCATGGTTTGCAGGAACTCTAGAAATTCGTCGTGGAATTCCTCGCGCTGCAATCCGAAGGCGACCGTTGCCTGAAGGTAGCCGGTCTGCGAGCCGCAATCGAACCGGCGCCCCTTGAACCGGAAGGCCGTGACGTCCTTGCGCGTGTCGATTTCCTGCGCGATGGCGTCGGTGAGCTGCACCTCTCCCCCGGCACCGGCCTCGAGGGTCTCCAGGTTACGCAGGATTTGCGGCGTCAGAATGTATCGTCCGATCACGGCGAAATTTGACGGTGCGTCCTCTACCTTTGGTTTTTCCACCATGCCGCGGACCGACATGGAAACCCCCTGCTGGCCGGCCACGTCCACGATTCCATACGAAGAAACGTTGGCGCTCGGAACTTCCATGGTCGCGACCATGTTCCCACCGGTCTCGGCATAAGCTTCCACCATCTGCTTGAGACAGGGTGTCTGTGCGTCGATCACGTCGTCGGGCAGGAGGACCGCAAACGGCTCGTCACCGATCAGGTGCCTCGCGCACCAGACCGCATGGCCGAGCCCGCGCCGTTCCTGTTGCCGCACGTAAGCTACCGCCCCGCTTTCCATATCGGTCTGGCGGAGAACCTCGAGCAGCCTATCCTTCTTGCCGTCGATCAGCGCCTGCTCGAGCTCGGGCGCGCGGTCGAAATAATCCTCTAGTGCACCCTTGCCGCGGGACGTGACGAAGATGAATTCCTTGATCCCTGCGGCGCGCGCTTCATCGATCGCGTACTGGATCAGGGGTCGGTCCACGAGCGGGAGAATTTCCTTGGGAACCGATTTGGTCGCCGGCAGGAACCTCGTCCCGAACCCGGCCACGGGAAAAACGGCTTTGGTAACCTTCATGCGCGTAGCACCCCTTGAAACTTGCACTCACTAAACGCCGGCTCGAAACCTTTGTTCCTTTGCCCGCTCCCCTGCAATACCACATCCGAACGTCGTCGTCGCCCCCATCCCGAAGCCTCCGGCTGGTTCACGCCTGTCCCTGGCGGATCAGGATGGCCTCCAGCCGGGGAAGGTCCTCGGGATTATTCAATTCCCAAAACAACCGCCCTAGGGCATCGACGACGACACACTGCACGGGTATCCCATTCTCCATGAAACGGAGTTGTTCCAACCCCTCCCAGGTTTCCAGCGGCCCCTCCGCCCAATCCGGATAGCGCAGAAGCGCTGAGCGCCGATAGGCATATGCGCCAACATGGTGAAAGACGGGGATCTCTTCACCACCAGCAAGCGGCCGGCCGGTGTGGGGAACGACTTCCTTGGAAAAATAAAGAGCCCGCCCCGCCCGATCAAAGACGGCCGTCGTTCCGCCGACGCGACCCGCTCGACGGTCCTCGATGAAGCCTGCGAGCGCTGCCGCGTCGCATCGCAGGACCGGGGTCGCGACGGCGATGGCGGGATCTGCCTGCAGGGATGCGATCAGGTCCCCGAGAAACCACGGCGGGGTCAGCGGCGCGTCGCCTTGCAGATTGACGATGATGTCGAAGTCCGGACCGAAGCCCTCCGCCACTAAAGCACACCGTTCGGTACCGTTGCGGCAGGCTTCGGGGGTCAGGACGGCGTCTGCGCCGAAGGCTTTGGCGGCGCTGGCGATGCGCGTATCATCTGTCGCAATCACGATCCGGTCGACCCCGGGCACTTCCCGGGCCGCGTCCCAACTGCGCCTGATCAGGCTCCGGGCCTCGCCGGTGACGCCCCGCAATTCGGCAAGCGGCTTGCCGGGATAACGCGTCGAGGCATAGCGTGCCGGGATGACCAGCAGGACCGCCACCGTGTCAGGCCGGGGTGAGTGTCACGCCCGGCGAATGGGCGATAAAAAACGGGTTCTCGAAGCCTGCCTTGCCATAGGTGAGCGGTGCGTGACTGTCGAAGCGCACGACGGCTCCGCCTGCCCCGAGCAGCACTGCCTGGCCCGCCGCCGTGTCCCACTCCATTGTCCGCCCGAGGCGCGGATAGAGATCGGCCTCGCCAGCGGCCACAAGACAGAACTTCAGTGAGGATCCGGCGGAGCGGAAGTCGGACACGGCATAGAGTGAAATATAGTCGTCTGTTGCCTGATCCCGGTGCGATTTGGACGCAACGACCACGAGGGCATCGGGATCCGGGGTCGAGACGCGCAAGGGCGTGACGGGACCCGTTAAGGCCGGGCCGTGGGGTCCCGCCTCCTCGACGGTATGGCCGTCCGCGGTCGTGTAGAACAGGCGTCCGATGGCCGGCGCATAGACCACGCCACGGGTGGGTACCCCATTCTCGATCAGGGCGATGTTCACGGTGAAATCGCCGCGCCGCTGGATGAACTCCTTGGTCCCATCGAGCGGATCGACGAGGAAGAACGTATCGGCGCTGAGGCCATGGGTGCCTGCCTGCTCCTCGGTCACGGCGGGGATTTCAGGAAAGGCGGCCTTGAGGCCTTGCGCGATCAGGGCGTCGGCCCGCTCGTCGGCTTCTGTCACCGGCGAGGCGTCCGCCTTGTCGCGCACGACGAAATCAGGGCTGTTGTAGACTTCGAGGATTTCCCCGCCGGCCTCTAGAGCCAGTTGGCGGCAAACATCGACGATCTTGAGGTAATCCACGGGTTCTCTCCGGACACTGGCTAAACAACGCACTCGTGCTAGTGCTATGGACCATGGCGGGCCGGGTTGTAAACATGATCGCATGGCATCGGCGGCGCATCGATCGAGGAAGGTTACTTGCATGGCGCAGCCGGAACCCAACGGCCAGCTTACGTTGCAGACCATTGCCATGCCTGCGGACACCAATGCCAACGGCGATATCTTCGGCGGCTGGCTCATGTCCCAGATGGACCTCGGGTCCTCGGTGCTAGCGCGCGCGAGGGCGAGGGGGCGCGTGGCGACGGTCGCGGTCGAGGCGATGACCTTCCACCTCCCCGTGCATGTGGGCGACGTGGTCTCGATCCACGCGCGGATGCTGCACGAGGGGGTCACGTCGATGACCATCGCGGTCGAGGTGTGGGCTCTGCGCCAGCCGAGCGGCGAGCGTGCGAGGGTGACCGAAGCGAAATTCGTCTTCGTCGCTGTCGACGAGACGGGGCGCAAGCGCGCGCTTCCCCCCGCGGCATGAACCACCCTCCGGGTCTGTTCTGGCGGCTCCGGTGGCTGCTGCTCGGGGTCGGGTTGTTCGTCGGGCTCTGGGTGGTGGTGCTGGCGGGCAACAGCGTGGGTCGCTACGCCGGGTGGATCGTGCCCCAGAACCCGCCGACGGCGCTCGCGGAGTCGCTTCGGCCCTATTACAGGGTCAGCACGCCGCCGGGTGAGGGACCGTTTCCGACGGCGCTGCTCTATTCGGGCTGCGACGGGCCCGGCGACAACCTTGACCGGTGGACCGAGATGCTCGTCTCGAAGGGCTGGGCCGCCATCGTCATCGACAGCCACCGCCCGCGCAACCTGCTCGACAACGAGGCCTGGCGGCTGATCTGTGCCGGGCAACTGTTGATGGGGTCCGAACGGGCCGGCGACGTGCTGGTGTCGATCTACGATGCCCGTCGCCTGCCGTTCGTCGACCCGGAGCGTCTGGTTCTGATCGGCGCGTCGCACGGCGGTTGGGCAATCATGGAGCTTCTGTTGTTCGAGAAGCAGTGGCGGTTGCCTTACAACCTCAGCGCCCTGCCGGACGGCGATGCGGCCCGTCCCCTAGACGGTGTCGTGGGGAGTATCCTCATCTATCCCTATTGCGGTGCCGCGAATCGCGCCCGGCGTGAGGCCTGGACGTATCCCGCTCCGGTGCTGTTTCTCTTGGCGGAAGACGACCTGATCGCGCCGCACGGCGATTGCCTCGCCATCGCGGACCTCGTTCGGGCGCAGGGCGTTGCGGTGGAAACGCGGATCTTCAATGGCGTCACCCACGGCTTCGACCAGAGCCACAAGGCACCGCTCAGCCTCCTGGAGTTCGACCCGGAGGCGACGGCGGAGGCGCTGGCGCTGGCCGGTCGCCTTCTCGACCGGGTGGGTTCGCCCGACGGGACCGCAGCCACTCGGTGACTACGATGCACGACAGCACCCAGGCCCCCCCGAGCATCCAGCCGGCGAGCACATCCGTCGGCCAGTGGACCGCCAGATAGACGCGGGACGTTCCGATTGCCAAGGCGAGGACCGCCGCGACGGCCAGAATATAGGCCTTCGCCGCCCGGTCCTGCCGGTCGCGGGCAAACAGCGCCGCGAGCGTGAAATACGTCACGGTCGACATCATGGCATGGCCGCTGGGAAAACTGGCGGTGAAGGTCTCGACGCCCTGCAGGACGAGATCCGGGCGCGGGCGATTGAAGCCGAGCTTGACGAGGCTGCTGATTGCCTGGCCGCCAAAGACCGCCAGCAGGACGAAGCCCGCGGCCCGCGGCCGGCCAACCACCCAGAGATAGCCCGCCGCCCCGAGGGTCATCGCCAGAAGGACGCCCGTTCCGCCGAGGGAGGTGACGTCGCGGGCGAACCCCGCCAGCCAAAAGGGTCCGAACGGGACATCGGGATCGGCGGAACTGCGCAAGGAGAGCAGGACCTCCGCGTCGAAATGGGCTGTGTCGCCCGCCTGCATCTCGATCGCGAGGATCAGGAAGCCCAATAAGAGCCCTGCGATTGCGCCGATAGCAAGAGCAGGACGGCGATCCGTCCGCTCCGGCGTCGCCCGAATCACGCGACCACCCGGCACGTGATATTGATCCGCCCGCCGGTGGGAAGCAGCCGCGAGCCGCCGAAGCGGATCCGGTCGATCCCGTGATAGGCGAGCCGCGCGGCTCCGCCCATGACGACGACATCGCCCGATTCGAGGAGGATCGAGGCTGTCGGATCCGAACGCTCGAGCCCGCCCATGCGGAACAGCGCCGGATCGCCGAGTGAGATCGACAGCACCGGCCAGGCGTAGTCGCCCTCGTCGGCATCCCGGTGCAGACCCATTCGGGCGTCCTCGCCGTAAAAGTTGACCAGACAGCAATCGGGATCCCGGTCCGGAGCGCAGACCTCGCGCCAGAGCGCCAGAACGCCATGGGGAATCGAAGGCCAGGGCACGCCGGAGGGATGCTGCGAATCATACCGGTAGCCGCGGCGGTCGGAGACCCAGCCGACCCGTCCAGCTGCGGTCATGCGCACGCTCATGCGCCGGCCGCGCGGCGTCACGTGCTGCACAAACGGGGCTGCGGTTGCCACTCCCCGCAGATCCTCGACGAGCGAAGCCTGCGCGGCCGGGTTCAGCAGGCCCTTGTGGATGACGAAGCCCTTGACGGTCAGCATACGCGCCTTGGTTGAAAATTCCGCAGCTTCGCGCGAGAGCGGAAGCTTGCAGGCCATTTGGTCGGGACCTATATACCTCGCGTCTTTCGGAAGCGCACGACTGCGCGTGACACCGAAGAGGGATGCGGACCGGGGGCCCCAAGCGGACCCGGCCTGCGAAATCGCCGCGTGAAAGGATTATTCATGGCTAAAGTCATCGGGATCGACCTCGGCACCACCAACTCCTGCGTCGCCATCATGGATGGTGCCGCCGCCCGGGTCATCGAGAACTCCGAAGGGGCGCGGACCACCCCTTCGATCGTCGCGTTTACGGATGACGAGCGTCTGGTCGGCCAGTCGGCCAAGCGCCAGGCCATCACCAACCCGGAAAACACGCTCTTTGCCGTCAAGCGTCTGATCGGCCGTCGCTACGACGATCCGCTCGTGGCCAAGGACAAGGACATGGTGTCCTACAAGATCGTCGGCGGTGCCAACGGCGACGCCTGGGTTCAGGTCAAGGACGAGAAGTATTCGCCGAGCCAGATCTCGGCCTTCATCCTCCAGAAGATGAAGGAGACCGCCGAAGGCTATCTCGGCGAGAAGGTGACGCAGGCCGTCATCACCGTGCCCGCCTATTTCAACGACGCACAGCGTCAGGCCACGAAGGACGCGGGCAAGATCGCGGGCCTCGAGGTGTTGCGCATCATCAATGAGCCGACGGCGGCGGCCCTCGCCTACGGTCTCGACAAGACCGGCACCAAGACGATCGCGGTCTATGACCTCGGCGGCGGTACGTTCGATATCTCGATTCTCGAGATCGACGACGGCCTCTTCGAGGTGAAGTCGACCAACGGCGACACCTTCCTCGGCGGCGAAGACTTCGACATGCGGATCGTCGAATATCTCGCGAGCGAGTTCAAGAAGGCCAACGGCGTCGATCTGACCAAGGACAAGATGGCGCTTCAGCGGCTCAAGGAAGCTGCGGAAAAGGCCAAGATCGAGCTGTCGAGCACGTCCCAGACCGAGATCAACCAGCCGTTCATCTCGATGGACCCCAAGACGAGCCAGCCGCTGCACCTCGTGCTGAAGCTGACCCGTGCCAAGCTCGAGAGCCTGGTGTCGGATCTCATCGTGCGCTCCATGAAGCCCTGCGCCGCGGCGCTGAAGGATGCGGGCCTCAGCAAGGGCGACATCGACGAGGTCGTCCTGGTCGGCGGCATGACGCGGATGCCGAAGGTGCTTGAGGAAGTCTCCAAGTTCTTCGGCAAGGAGCCGCACAAGGGGGTCAACCCCGACGAGGTCGTGGCCATGGGTGCGGCGATCCAGGCGGGTGTTCTTCAGGGCGACGTGAAGGACGTGGTCCTGCTGGACGTGACCCCGCTTTCGCTCGGGATCGAGACGCTGGGTGGCGTGTTCACGCGGCTCATCGATCGCAACACGACGATCCCAACGAAGAAGAGCCAGATCTTCTCCACCGCCGAAGACCACCAGAGCGCCGTGACGATCCGGGTCTTTCAGGGCGAGCGCGAGATGGCGGCGGACAACAAGATCCTCGGCCAGTTCAATCTCGAATCCATCCCGCCCGCCCCGCGCGGCGTGCCCCAGATCGAGGTGACCTTCGACATCGACGCGAACGGCATCGTGGCCGTCAGCGCCAAGGACAAGGGCACGAACAAGGAGCAGAAGATCACCATCCAGGCATCGGGCGGTCTTTCGGATGTCGACATCGAGAAGATGGTGCGCGAGGCCGAGGAGAACGCCGAGGCCGACAAGGAGCGCCGCGAACTGGTGGAGGCCAAGAACCAGGCCGAGAGCCTGATCCACGGCACCGAGAAATCCGTGGCGGAACATGGCGACAAGGTGGATCCGACAACCGTCGAGGTGATCGAGATGTCCATCAAGACGCTCAAGGAGGCCATGGAGGGCGACAACGCGGAGAAGATCCGGGCGCGTGCGCAGGATCTGACCGAGGCTGCGATGAAGCTCGGCGAGGCGATCTACAAGGCACAGGCAGCCGAGAACGAAAAGCCGGAGGACGCGGGATCCCAGGCCGGAGGCAATCAGGACGACGATGTCGTGGATGCCGATTTCGAGGATCTCGGGGACGGCCCCAAGAAGTCCTGATCCCAATGAACCAGCAGATCGGCTCGCCCACCCGGGCGGGCCTTTTTGCCGTTTGAAGGAAACGTCTCCGCATGGCCAAGCGTGACTATTACGATCTTCTCGGCGTCGGAAAGGGTGCGTCCGAGGCGGACATCAAGAAAGCCTACCGCAAAAAGGCCATGGACCTGCACCCCGACCGCAACCAGGCCAATCCCAATGCCGAGGCGCAGTTCAAGGAAGTGAACGAGGCCTATGACGTCCTGAAGGACACGCAGAAGAAGGCGGCCTACGACCGGTTCGGTCATGCCGCCTTCGAGAACGGCGGCGGTGGGGGTTTTCGCCCGGGAGCGGGTGGCAACCCGGATTTTGCGAGCGCGTTCTCGGATGTCTTTGACGATCTGTTCGGGGATTTCATGGGCGGCCAGACCCGCGCGCGGGGGCAGCGTGCGGCGCGGGGTTCGGACCTGCGCTACAACCTGAGCATGTCGCTGGAGGAAGCGTACCGCGGCAAGCAGGCCGCGATCACGGTACCAGCCTCGGCCGCCTGCGAGGTCTGCAACGGCACTGGCGCGGAGGGTGGGGCCGAGCCCGTGAGCTGCCCAACCTGTTCGGGCCAGGGCAAGGTCCGGGCGCAACAGGGCTTCTTCACGGTGGAGCGGACCTGCCCGACCTGTTCGGGACGCGGCCAGATCATCAAGAACCCCTGCCGGTCCTGCGCAGGTGCCGGGCGCGTGCGCAAGGATCGCGCGCTCAACGTCAATATCCCGGCAGGCGTCGAGACGGGCACACGGATCCGGCTAGCCGGCGAGGGCGAGGCAGGGTTGCGGGGTGGACCGGCGGGCGATCTCTATATCTTCATCGACGTCGCCGCTCATCCTATCTTCGAGCGTGACAGCCAGAACCTGTTCTGTCGCATTCCGGTCAGCATGGCGACCGCGGCTTTGGGCGGGGAGATCGAGGCCCCGACGCTCGACGGCGGGCGCACGCGGGTCAAGGTGCCCTCGGGCGTGCAGTCGGGCAAGCAGCTGCGCTTGCGCGGCAAGGGGATGCCACCGTTGCGGGGGGGCGGCACCGGGGGCGATCTCTATATCGAGCTTGCGGTAGAGACGCCGGTGAACCTGACCGCGCGGCAGCGAGAGCTGCTCGAGGAGTTCGAGCATCTGGGCAAGGACAACAATCCGGAGTCGCAGGATTTCTTCTCTCGCGTGAAGGGGTTCTGGGAAGGCATGAAGGGCTAGGCTTCGGCCCTCGCGGTATTCGCGCGCTTGGCCTCCCGTTGCCCTGTCGTTAAAGCGGGGCGACGAGGACAGGAATGCCGGTGACCGAGGCCACGACCGTCACGCCGATGATGGCGCAGTATCTGGAGATCAAGGCAGCGCACCCTGATGCGCTGCTGTTCTACCGTATGGGCGACTTCTACGAGATGTTCTTCGGCGACGCAGAGGCTGCGGCTGCGGCTCTCGACATCGCCCTGACGCGGCGCGGACAGCATCAGGGTGTCGATATCCCAATGTGCGGCGTGCCGGTGCATTCGGCCGAAGGGTACCTGCTGACGCTGATCCGCAAGGGGTTTCGCGTCGCGGTTTGCGAGCAGATGGAGGACCCGGCGGAGGCGCGCAAGCGCGGGGCGAAATCGGTCGTGCGGCGCGCCGTGGTTCGCCTCGTGACGCCCGGAACCCTGACCGAGGACAGCCTGCTAGATGCGCGGCGGCACAATTATCTGACGGCCTATGCGGAACTGCGCGGCGAGGGGGCGTTCGCCTGGGTCGACGTCTCGACCGGAGAGCTCGTGGTGGCATCCTGCGCGCGCTCGGGTCTCGGGCCCCTGCTCGCCCGGCTCGGGCCGCGCGAGGTGCTGGTTCCGGACGTGCTCGAGCCCCAGGTGCGGGATCTGATTGCCGAAGCGGGGGCCGTGTCGACGCCGCTGGCCCGGGCGAGTTTCGACACGACTTTCGGCGAGGCACGGGTCTCGGCGGCGCTCGGGGTGGCCTCGCTGGAGGGGTTCGGAGCCTTCACGCGGACGGAGGTGAGCGCCCTGGGGGCGCTGGTCGACTATCTGGAAATGACGCAGGTGGGCCGGATCCCGCTGCTGCGTCCGCCGGTCCGGGAGGTTCCGGGGGGGCTCATGGCGATCGACGCGGCGACCCGGCGCAATCTGGAACTGGTGCGCGCGCTGGCCGGGGGACGGGAGGGCGCCTTGCTCGCCGCCATCGACCGAACCCTGACTGGAGCCGGGGGGCGCCTTCTGGAGGCGCGTCTGTCTGCACCCTCGACGGATGTCGCGCTGATCGGGGCGCGGCAGGGGGCCGTCGCCTGGCTCAAGGCGCGTCCGGAGGTGGCGAGTGCTGCCCGCGATTTGCTGCGCCGGACGCCGGATCTGGAACGCGCATTGTCGCGGCTGGCGCTCGACCGGGGCGGCCCGCGGGATCTCGCGGCGGTGCGCGACGCGCTGGCGCAGGCGCAAAGACTGCGCGGGGTTCTCAAAGAGGACGGGCCAGACATCCTGCGCGCGGCGCGCGCGGATCTGGGTGGGCAGGAGGCGCTGGCGGACCTGCTGGAGGCCGCTCTGGTGGCCGAGCCGCCCGGGCTGGTGCGCGACGGCGGCATGGTGGCTGAGGGGTACGACAGAGAGTTGGACGAGACGCGCCGGCTCCGCGACGAGGGGCGCGGCGTCATCGCGGACCTGCAAGGATCCTATGTCCGCGAGAGCGGGGTCGCGGCGCTGAAGATCCGGCACAACAACGTGCTGGGATACTATATCGAGACGCCTGCCACCCATGCGGAGAAGATGCTCGGGCCGCCGCTGAATGCGCTGTTCGTGCACCGCCAGACCACGGCGAATGCGGTGCGGTTCACGACGCTGGCGCTGTCGGAGATCGAGAAGAAGATCCTGAACGCCGCCGATCAAGCGCTGGTCATTGAACGGCGGATCTTCGAGAGCCTGCGGGGGGCGGTCCTCGAAGTGGCGGGTCCGCTCGCGGCCTGCGCGCAAGCGGTGGCGGAAGTGGACGTGGCGGCGGGGCTCGCGGATCTTGCGGTCGCGCGGGACTGGGTGGCGCCGCAGGTCGAGACCGGGCGGGCCTTCGACGTGCAGGGCGGCAGGCATCCCGTGGTGGAGGCGGCCTTGCTGCGCAGCGGGGCCGCGTTCGTTCCGAACGATTGCGAGGCGGGGGCGGATGGGGCGGACACGCGGCCGCTCTGGCTCATCACCGGGCCCAACATGGCGGGCAAGTCGACCTTCCTGCGCCAGAACGCCCTGATCGCGATATTAGCGCAGATGGGGTCCTTCGTGCCGGCGACGTCGGCGCGGATCGGGGTGGTGGACCAACTGTTCAGCCGGGTGGGGGCGGCGGACGACCTGGCGCGGGGGCGGTCCACCTTCATGGTGGAGATGGTCGAGACGGCGGCCATTCTGAACCAGGCCGGGCCGGGTGCGCTGGTGATCCTCGACGAGATCGGACGGGGGACCGCGACCTATGACGGGTTGTCCATTGCCTGGGCGGTCCTTGAGCATCTGCATGACGTGAACGGGTGCCGGGCGCTGTTTGCCACGCATTACCACGAGTTGACAGTCCTGGCGGAGAAGCTGCCGCGGCTACGGAACGCGACCGTGGCGGTGCGCGAGTGGAAGGGCGACGTGGTGTTCCTGCACACCGTGCGCGAGGGCGTGGCGGACCGGTCCTACGGGGTGCAGGTGGCGCGGCTGGCGGGATTGCCGGCGGCGGTTGTGGAGCGGGCCCGGGTGATCCTGAAGGCGCTGGAGAAGGGTGACCGCGAGCCCGGTGGCAAGGCACGCCGGCTGGTCGAGGATCTGCCGCTCTTCAGCGTGGCGGCCCGGCCGTTGCCTGTCGAGCCGGCACCGTCGGAGGTCGAGACCCGAATGCGCGAGGTGATCCCGGACGATTTGAGCCCGAAGGCAGCATTGGCGCTGGTCTATGAGCTGAAGGCCATGCTGCGCGAGTGATGAGGGAATCCGTTTTGTCCACGCGTGGACAAAATGGTAAGTCTTTGATATAACATGATAAAACGAAATCCATTAACCAAATTTTAGGGTTTGCCCGCAGCTTGGCGGGGGTGCGCGACGGACGTTCGGCGGTGTCGCGCACCCTCTGGGCCCGTGGATCACGCGGCGGGTGGTGGCGTGGCGGGTCCGCCGGAGGAGACGCCGACCTGCGCCGGGCGCAGGAGGCGCTCGCCGATGGTGAAGCCCACGCCCATGACCTGAATGATGTCGCCGGCCCTGGTGTTGGGCACGGGGGCCTCGAACATCGCCTGATGCAGGTTCGCGTCGAACCGCTCGCCGATCTCGGGGGCGATGGGCACGATCTTGTTCTTCTCGAAGGCGGCGAGCAGGGCGCGCTGGGTCAGCTCGATCCCCTCGAGCAGGCCGGGGGCCGCGGCACGCGCGGTTTCGGTGGCACTCTCGAGGGCGCGCTCGAAGCTGTCGTGGACCGGTAGGAGGTCGCGGGCGAAGCGGGTGGAGCCGTAGACCTCGGCGTCGCGGCGGTCGCGCTCGGCCCGCTTGCGGATGTTCTCGGCATCGGCGAGGGCGCGCAGGTGGCGGTCCTTTAGGTCGGCCACCTCGGCGCGCAGGGCCGAGATCTCGTCGGCTTCGGCCGCTTCCTCGGAAATCTCTTCGTCCTCGTCGAGGATCGCCTCGATGTCGTCGAGAAAGCTGTTCTCTTCTGCGTCGTCCTTGCGGTCTCTGGCCATGTCTCGCCTCGTTAGCCCTTGCTGCGATCCGACACCAGCCGGCCGACCAGCTGGGCGGTATAATCCACGATCGGCACGATGCGGCCGTAATTGAGCCGCGTCGGCCCGATCACGCCGACGGCGCCGATGATCTTTCGATCCGCATTCATATAGGGAGAGACGACCAGAGCGGAACCCGAAAGTGAAAAAAGCTTGTTCTCCGACCCGATGAAGACGCGCACGCCGTCGCCGCCCTCGGTCAGATCGAGGAGATGCGCAAGATCGCGCTTGCGCTCCAGATCATCAAAGAGCGAGCGGATGCGCTCGAGCTGTGCCGCATCCTCGGCACCTTCGAGCAGATTGGCGCTGCCGCGCACGATGAGCCGGTCGCGTCCGCCTTCCTGGTCCTCCGCCCAGACGGCAACGCCGTCCTCGATGAGGCTCGCGGACAATTCGTCGAGTTCCGCGCGGTGGCGGGCGATCTCGGCGGTGACGGTGCTGCGCATGTCAGCGAGCGTGCGGCCCTGGAGGATGGCGTTCAGGAAATTGGCGGCCGTCTGCATGGCCGATGGCGTAAGACCCAAGGGCGGGGTGAACAGGCGGTTCTCGACCCCGCCGTCGGCCGTGACCAGCACGACCAGCGCGCGTTCGGGCGACAGCGAGACGAATTCGATGTGCTTGATCGGGGCCGCGGTCTTGGGGGCGAGCACGAGGCTGGCGCCTTGGGTCAGGCCGGAGAGCATCTCGCCCGCCCGATCGAGGATCCCGCCGATGTCGCGCTCGTTGCCGCCCAAGGACCGCTCGATCTCGGCGCGCTCGGTGGCGGACACGTCGCCCACCTCGAGGATGCCGTCGATGAACATGCGCAGCCCGCGGTGGGTCGGGATGCGGCCGGCGCTGACATGGGGACTGTCCAGCAGACCGAGGAGTTCGAGATCCTGCATGACGTTGCGGATCGTGGCGGAGGACACGCCCTCGGGCAGGGCGCGCGCCAGGGTGCGCGAGCCCACGGGCTCTCCGGTGTCGAGATAGGTCTCGACCAGCCTGCGGAAGACCTCGCGGCTGCGTTCGTTCATCTCCAGCAGCGGGGTTCGGGGGATCGTCATCGATCGGTCATGCCGTGGGGCGTCCTTCGGTCACAGGGTCACACATAGGCCGCAAACGGGCGAACGTCACCTGTGCCAATCGTCCGGACCGCGGCCGCGGAAATGCTGGGCGAGGAAATCCACGAAGGCGCGCAGCTTCGGCTGCACGAACGGCCCCTGGGGATGGACCGCGTGGATGCCGAGCACATCGCGCGGCCTGTCGGGCAGTACCTCGACCAGCCGGCCCGTCGCGAGGGCGTCGCCGAGGATGAAGGCGGGGACGAGGACGATGCCGAGGCCGTATTCCGCCGCGAGGAGCAGCGATTCGCCGTTGTTGACGGTGAGCCGGCCGCCGGCGCGCACCTGTCGCTCCTCACCGCCCTTGCCGCGCAGACGCCAGAAATTGCCGCTGGAGAGGTTGGTGTAGTGCAGGAGACGGTGAGCGTTCAGATCGTCGATGCCGTGCGGCGTGCCCATGGCGGCGAGGTAGTCGGGGGAGGCTGCGAGGGCCACGCGGGTCTGCGCGAGCTTGCGCGCCATGAGCCCGCTGTCGGCGAGGGTGCCGATGCGGATCGCGAGGTCGAACCCTTCGGCCAGCAGTTCCACGAAGCGGTCGTCAAGGACGAGGTTGACGTCGACGTCCGGATGGGCGCGCAGGAAGCTTGCGACCGGTGCGGAGAGATGCCGCACGCCAAAGGTCACCGGGGCCGAGACGCGCAGCACGCCCTTGGGTGTGGCCTGCATGGCGGTGACCATGCTGTCGGCCTCCAGCGCGTCGGCGAGGACGATGCGGGCGCGGTCGTAATAGGCGAGGCCGAGCTCGGTCGGGCTGACGCGGCGGGTGGTGCGGTTGAGCAGGCGGACGGCGAGGCGGGTCTCGAGCGAGGCCACGTGCTTGGATACGGCGGATTTCGAGAGGCCCATCCGGCGGGCGGCCTCGGTGAAGCCGCCGCTGTCCACGACCTGCACGAAGGCGTCCATCTCGGTCAGGCGGTCCATGGAGCCTCGCTCAGGGGCCGCGCGCTCAGCCGCGGATGGGGCAGGATTGCAACTGGGCCTCGTAGCGGTCCGACCAGGCCTGCACGTCGCGGGCCACGGGGGGCAGCCACGCCTTGCCGTTGTAGGTGCCGCGCGCGAACCCGGCCTTGCCCTCGTGATAGGCGAGATACTGGTTGTAGGCGTCGCGCGTCGAGACGCCGTTCATGCGCGTATTGAGGCTCATGTACCAGCCGATGAAATCGGAGGCGTCGGCGAAGTCGTCGCGGTCCGCCCTTCGGTTTCCGGTGTCACGGACGTACCAGTCCCAGGTGCCGTCGATGGCCTGGGCGTAGCCGTAGGCGGAGGAGCGCGGCACCTCGCGGGTGAAGAAGATCATCCGGCGCTCGGTCTTCATGGGGCGGGCATTCGCGACAAAACTCGACTCGCGCGAGATCGTGGCGAGCTGGACCGAGACGGGGACGCCCCATTTCTGTTCGGTGCGTTTCATCGCCTTGAACCAATGCGGACGTTCGGCCTGCATCCGGCAGGCGTCGAGGACGGTGGAGGGAGGTTTGTCGCCACCTGCGCAGGACGCGATGAACATCACGGCTGCGATCAGGGCGTAGCTGCGCCTTTTCACCATGGAACCTGCCTTGCAACTGCTCGCGTGTCTTGGTGCACGTCAAAGTTTACTATGCCGGGATAGGGTCGAAAAAGCAACCGTGCGTCAGACGAAGAAGGCGAGCGTCGCGGGAATGGCGATGACGGACATCAGCGTGGAGACCACGACAAGGCCCGCGACCTCGTCGGGGCGGGCCTTGTATTTCGTCGCGAGCATGTAGGACGTGACAGCCACGGGGGTGGAGACCTGGAGGATCAGCACGCCGAGCGCGAGGGACGGCAGGTCGAACCAGAGGCCGACGCCGAGCGGCACGCTGATGCAGATCGCGAGCTTGAGCAGACAGAGCCAGACCGCGCGGCCGAGCGAGCGGGGCTGGAGCCGCGAGATCGCGACACCGAGGGTGATGAGCATCATCGGGATGGCCATCTGCCCGATCAGATCGAGGGTGGAGCCGATCCAGACCGGTACGGACCAGTCCATGACGAGAAAGAGCGACCCGAGGATCGTGCCCCAGACCAGCGGCTCCCTGATGGCGGTGATCGGGTTGCCACCGCCCGCGACGACCCAGACGCCGAAGGTGAAGGACAGGATCGCCATGACGGCGAAGATTACCACTGCCATGTCGAAGCCGAGCTGGCCGAAGGCGAAGAGCGCGATGGGGAGCCCCAGATTGCCGGTATTGCCAAAGGTGATAGGGGCCCAGAAGGTCTGCACCTCGAGCCCGAGGAGCCGCACCAGTACCCAGACGACGAGGCCCACGCCCACATAGGCCACGAGGGCCGCAAGGACCGTGTCGCGCAGGAGCGCGGGATCAACCTCCGAGCGCATGAGCGCCATGAAGATCAGGCAGGGGATCGACAGCGTCATGGACAGGCGCGTCACGAATTCGACGTCGTAGTTCCAGCCGAGGCCGCGCACCCAGGCATATCCTATCGCGGCGAGAAGGAAGACCGGGGCCACGATCTGGCCGACCTCCAGCACGATCATCATGGCCGGCGGCCTGATGGGACCGATGGGCGTTCGGGCCGGATTGTGGACAGACCACGATACGCCCTATATAGGAAAGACTGTATTCGTGCTTGGGTTTGCGGGAAATGCTGACGACATCGGCTAAATTTGGCCTCGGCCAGGTGGTCCGCCACCGGGTTCACCCGTTTCGCGGGGTGATATTCGACATCGATCCGTCGTTCAGCAATACCGACGAATGGTGGGAATCGATCCCCGAAGAAAACCGTCCGCGCAAGGATCAACCGTTTTATCATCTGCTCGCGGAGAACGAGACGACGTATTACGTGGCCTACGTGTCCGAACAGAACCTGGTGCGCGATGACAGTGGTGAGCCGGTAGATCATCCGGAGGTCGCCGAGATGTTCGGGCCGCTCGATGAGGGCGGGCATTACTCGGTCGAGGGCCATCTTCACTAAGGCTCAGTAGCCGAGCGCGCAGCCGTCCTTGCGGGGATCGCTCGCCCCCACGAGAACGCCGCCGTCGGGATCCATGACGATGGCCTGGGCTCCGCCGATGGGGGTGGTGGGGCGAACGATGGTGTGCCCGCGCGTGGACAGCGCCTGCGCCACCGCGTCCGAATAGCCGGTCTCGAGTTGCATCACGCTCCCTTCGGCGAAGCTGCGCGGCGCGTCGATGGCCGACTGTGGATCCATGCCGAAGTCCAGCAGGTTCGACAGAAGCCGGACATGACCGTTAGGCTGATAGGCCCCGCCCATCACGCCGAAGGGCATCATCACCTTGCCGTCCTTGCGCAGCATACCGGGGATGATGGTGTGCAAGGGCCGCTTGCCGGGGCCGGCCTCGTTTGGATGGCCGGCCTCCAGGGTGAATCCCGCACCACGGTTCTGGAAATTGACCCCGAACCGGGAGGACGCGAGGCCCGAGCCGAAGCTGTGATAGATCGAGTAGATCAGCGAGACGGCCATGCGGTCGCGGTCCACGACCGTGAGATAGATCGTCTCGCGGTGGACGGCCTCGGTCGCCTGTGTGGCGGACGGGAGGGCGCGGTCAGGGTCTATCAGATCCGCGAGGCACCTGGCCGTTTCCGGGGCCAGCATGTGCGCAAGACGCAACTCTCGGGCGTCCGGGTCGGCGATGAAGCGGTTGCGCGCATCGTAGGCGAGTTTCGCGGCCTCGCCTTCGAGGTGGGCCCGCTCCGCGCCGCGGGGATCGAGCGACGCCACGTTGAAATGCGAGAGGATCGCCGCCATCAGGAGGGCGGTGGCACCCTGGCCGTTCGGAGGCAATTCCACGATCTCGTGGCCGCGGTACGTCCCCGTGATGGGCTCGACATAGGAGCAGGCCGTCTCGGCGAAATCCGCGAGGGTGTGGGTGCCGCCCATCTGCCGCAGGCTCGCGACCATGTCCTCGGCCACGACGCCCTCGTAGAAGCCGGCGCGGCCCTCCGCGGCGATCCGGCGGAGGACGTCCGCCTGACCGGGGGCCCGAAAGACCTGGCCCGGGGTCGGGGCGAGACCGCCGATCAGGTAATGCTCGCGCGCGTCGCCCTGCAGGTTGCCGGCCCATTCGGCCCAGTCGACGGCGGTCCGGGGGGCCACCGGCACGCCCTCTTCGGCATAGCGGATCGCAGGCGCGAGGCTCACCGCGAGGCCCTTGCGCCCCCAGTCGGCGGAGAGGCGCACGAAGGCGTCCACGGCCCCCGGAACGGTGACGGAGGCCGCGTCCTGGGCCGGCATGACGTCGTATCCGAGGTTGCGAAGGGCCGCGGCGTCGAGGCCGCGCGGCGCACGTCCCGATCCGTTGAGGCCGACGATGCGCTCCTCGCCCGGTGGCTTGAGGAGCACGAAGGCGTCCCCGCCGATCCCGGTCATCTGCGGCTCGCATAGCCCGAGGACGACGGCCGCCGCGATGGCCGCGTCGACGGCGTTGCCCCCCTCCTGCAGCATCCGCACCGCCGTCTGGGCCGCAATGGGATGGGAGGTGGCGCAAAGGCCGTTCAGGGCATAGACGAGCGAGCGCCCGGGGGTCTGGAAGTCACGCATGTGGGGAACGCCGTTCGGTTGAAGGTGGCCCGCATAGAAGCCATCCCGCAGGATCTTGGCAACCTCGTTTCTCGCGGCCGCTTGCCAAATGCGGCGACGGTGGTCATGTTCGGGCGATGGTGGAACCTGCCGAGATCGCCCAATTTCCCAGCCAGCCGGAACGGGTCAGTTTTCACCGGACCGAACTCGCGGTCATCCTTGGGCTCTACGGCAAGATGGTCGCGGCCGGATTATGGCGGGACTACGGCATTTCGATGCTGCGCGATGTGGCGGTCTTCGTCGTGTTCCGGCATACGGCGGAGCATCCGGTCTACCGTATCGAGAAACGCCCGAAGCTGATCGGACGGCAGGGCCAGTATGCGGTTATCGCAATGGACGGCCATGTGCTGAAACGGGGCGCGGATCTGCGTGTCGTGCTGCGCGTGCTGGAGAAGAAGCTGATCCGGGCCGTGTAGGTCAGGCAACTCGGACGCTTCGGTCGCACAGGCGCACCGATGATTTTGGCAGCCGCTCCGTTCGAGCCAAAACGAAAAAGGCCCGGACCTATCTCTGACGCATTCCGCTCCTTCGGAGATGCAACAAATGCATAGCTGACCCGAGGAGCCGGGCCTCCCGGCCAAACTGGAAGATCAGGCGCTGCCACCCTAAAAGAGGAGGCGGTGCCTTCTTTCTGCTCCGTTGCTGGCCGCACTCGCGCTTTCCGTGAATCTCATCGTTTCGTGCCGGGGTTCTGTGGCCTATCTTTATGGCAGATAGGTCGCATAACGACCGGGACACCCACAGGAATGTGCCTTAAATATCGAGAAAACGCTCTTCGAGGCCGCGGACAAGATGCGCGGCGCCTTGGATGCAGTCGCATACAAGCATGTCGCCGTTGGGCTCCTGTTCCTGCGCTATGTATCAGTGGCCTTCGACCTGCGCCGCGCGGAGCTGATGGACGACCCTCTGTCGGATCGAGAGGATCACGAGGAGTATCCAGCGAAGAGTTTCTTCTGGGTGCCGGAGGTTGCGCGCTGGTCGCACCTTTCGGCGATCTCCAAGGCGAAGGACATCGGCGTGAAGGTAAATGACGCCATGCGCGCCATCGAGGAGAGCAACCCGCCCTGCCGAAGGTATTCGGGCGTGAAAGCCTCGACCGCGGAATCGTGTCAGGCCTGATCGACCTCTTCACCAACATGCCCTTCGAGGACTCGCCCGCGGATTTCGACCTGATCGGCCGCGTCTACGAATATTGCATCGGCAAGTTCGTTTCGTCCGAGGGTAAGCGCGGCGGCGAGTTCTACACGCCGAAATCCATCGTCGAGACGCTGATCGAGATGATCGAGCCGACCAACGGCCGGGACTACGATCCGTGCCGGGGCACCGGCGGCTTCTTCGTCCAGTCGGAGAAGTTCATCGGCCACCATCAGGGCCTCGCCAACGACATCTCGGTCTATGGCGAGGAGCGCAACCATACGACGTTCCGCCTCGCGCGGATGAACCTCGCGACCCGGGGCATCTTCGGCGAGATCCGCTGGAACCAGGAAGGCACGTTGAAACGCGACGCGTTCCCGGATGAGCGGTTCGACTACATCCTCGCGAACCCGTCCTTCAACATCTCCGACTGGGACGGTGAGAAGCTGCGTGAGGACATGCGCTGGAAGTTCGGGGCGCCGCCCGTCGGCAACGCCAACTTCGCCTGGCTCTCGCACATCGACCACTACCTGACGCCCTCGAGCGTCGCCGGCGTCGTGCTCGCCAATGGCTCGATGTCGTCGATGACCTCGGGCGAGGGCGACATCCGTCGCGCCATGGTCGAGGCGGGCGCCATCGACGCCATGGTCGCGCCGCCTGGTCAGCTCTTCTTCGGCACCCAGATCCCGGCCTGCCTCTGGATCCTTGCCAAGGACAAGTCGAACGGCACGGCGAAGGGCGCGGCCCTGCGCGACAGGCGTGGCGAGATCCTGTTCGTCGACGCGCGCAAGATGGGCACCCTCGTGCCGGGCAGCCGGAAGCAGAAGGAGCTTTCGAATGAGGAAGTCTCCAGATCGCTACAACCTACCACGCGTCGCGCGGAGAAGCAGACGCCGGGGCTCACGACGATGTGCCGGGGTTCTGCAAGGCTGCCTCCGAGGGCGAGATCCAGACGCACAACTTCGTCCCGACGCCGGGGCGATATGTTGGCACCGGCGGGATCGAGGATGACGAAGAACCCTTTGAGGAGAAGTTCGAGCAACTGATGGGCGACTTGCGCAGTCAGATTGTCAAGGGGCGGCAGCTAGTGGATTCACTCGAACGTTTGGAACCCCCGATTTTCCGCGGCGATAATTGCGTCTGGGTCGGCGCGCCAGACGAAGGGCTTGGGGCTCTGGTTGTGTTCGGCGATGAAGCGGTTGATTGCGGCCTGGAGGTCGACGATGGAGCAAAAGACGCCGTGCTTCAGGCGGCGCCGGATGAGCGTTGCGAAGAAGCCCTCGACGGCGTTCAGCCAGGAGTGGGACGTTGGCGTGAAGTGGAACGTCCAGCGCGGATGGCGGGCGAGCCACTCCCTGACCTTGCGGTGCTTGTGGGCTGCGTAGGTGTCCAGGATGACAT
>JBBQYB010000023.1:0-31132 GCA_038209095.1 Rhodobacterales bacterium | reverse complement strand
GCGCGCTGAGCGACGAGGACGTGGCGACGGCGCTGCGCGAAGTGCGCGTGGCCCTGCTCGAGGCCGACGTCTCGCTTCCTGTCGCCCGGGACTTCATCAAGGCCGTCACCGAAAAGGCCGGCGGACAGGCGGTAACGAAGTCGATCACCCCCGGCCAGCAGGTCGTGAAGATCGTCCATGACGAGCTTGTCCGCGTCCTCGCCGGCGAAGGCCCGCTGCGGGACATGAAGATCGACAGCCCGCCCGCCCCCATCCTGATGGTGGGCCTCCAGGGCTCGGGCAAGACCACCACCACCGCGAAGCTCGCCAAACGCCTCAAGGAGCGCGACGGCAAGCGCGTGCTCATGGCCTCCCTCGACACCCGCCGCCCGGCGGCCATGGAGCAGCTCGCCGTCCTCGGCCTCCAGGTCGGCGTCGACACCCTCCCCATCGTGCCGGGCCAGGACGCGGTTGCCATCGCGAAACGCGCGAAGCAGCAGGCGACGCTGGGCGGCTACGACATCGTCATGCTCGACACCGCCGGCCGGCTCTCCATCGACGACGAGTTGATGGCCGAGGTCGAGGCCGTGCGCGACGCGACCAAGCCCCACGAGACCATGCTCGTTGTCGACGGCCTGACCGGCCAGGACGCCGTCGCCACCGCCGAGAACTTCGACGGACGCATCGGCATCACCGGCGTCGTGCTGACCCGCATGGACGGCGACGGCCGCGGCGGCGCCGCGCTCTCGATGCGCGCCGTTACCGGCAAGCCGATCCGCTTCGTGGGCCTCGGCGAGAAGATGGACGCGCTCGAGGAATTCCACCCCGAACGCGTTGCGGGCCGCATCCTCGGCATGGGCGACATCGTCAGCCTCGTGGAAAAGGCGCAGGAGACGCTGGAGGCCGAGGCCGCCGAGCGCATGATGAAGCGCTTCCAGAAGGGTCAGTTCAACATGAACGACCTCAAGGGCCAGCTCGAGCAGATGATCAAGATGGGCGGCATGTCCGGCCTGATGGGCATGATGCCCGGCATGGGCAAGATGCAAAAGAAGATGGACGAGGCCGGCCTCGACGACAAGGTCCTGCGCCGCCAGATCGCCCTGATCGATTCGATGACCAAGAAGGAGCGCCGCAACCCCGACCTTCTCCAGGCGAGCCGCAAAAAGCGCATCGCCGCCGGCGCCGGGCTCGACGTGCAGGATCTCAACCGCCTGCTGAAGATGCACCGCCAGATGGCGGACGTGATGAAGAAGATGGGCGGCATGGGCAAGAAGGGCCTGATGCGCGGCGGCCTCGGCGCCCTGTTCGGCAAGAACGCGGGCGGCATGCCCGCAGGTCCGATGGGCGGCCCCGGCCCCGCCCTGCCCCCCGGCATGTCGCTGCCCCAGGGCCTCAGCGGGCTCGGGCGCAAGAAATGATCCCGACCCTCGAGACCGAACGGCTGGTCCTGCGCGGAGCGAGACCGGAGGACTTCGAGCCCTTCGCGGCCCATTGCGCCTCCGACCGGGCGCGCTTCGAGTTCGGCCGGCTGTCGCGCGACGAGGCCTGGCGCGAGTTCGCCTCGGCCGTCGGGCTCTGGCCGCTCAAGGGATACGGCGCATGGTCGGCCGAGGACCGCGCCAGCGGACGCTACGTCGGCGAAATCGGCTTGTTCCAGCCGCCGAGCTACCCTGAGATCGAGATCGGCTGGACCCTGATGGCGGAGGCCGAAGGTCGGGGGTTCGCCTTCGAGGGCGCACGGGCGGCGCGGGACTGGGCTTACGGCGTGCTCGGCCTGACTACCCTCGTCAGCTATATCGACCCCCGAAACAACCGCTCGATCCGGCTCGCGGAACGCCTGGGAGCCCGACGCGACGACGCGGCGGCACGGCCGGAGCCGGCGGATCTGGTCCTGCGCCACCCCGGTCCGGAGGCCTGCGCATGACCGGCGACGACACGCGCCGCGCCGCGGATTTGCTGCGCGGGCACCGCGAGAGCATCGACCGGCTGGACGCGATCCTCGTGTTCACGCTGGCCGAGCGGTTCAAGCACACCCAGGCGGTCGGAGCCCTCAAGGCCGCACACCATCTGCCGCCCTCCGATCCCGCCCGAGAGGCGGCCCAGATCGCGCGCCTCGAGGGGCTTGCGGCGGAGGCCGCCCTCGATCCTGCGTTCGCCAAGAAATTCCTGACCTTCATCATTTCCGAAGTCATCAGGCATCACGAGAGTCATCTCGAAACCGGGCGCATGCCCGCATCCCAGCCATAACAGGAGACACCCCATGGCCATGAAGATCCGGCTCGCCCGCGGCGGGTCCAAGAAGCGCCCGCATTATTCCATCGTCGCCGCCGAGAGCCGCTCGGCCCGCGACGGCCGCTTCCTCGAAAAGCTCGGCACCTATGATCCTCTGCTGCCCAAGGACGACGAGAACCGCGTCAAGATGGACGCGGAGCGCGTGCAGTACTGGCTGGGCCAGGGTGCGCAGGCGACCGACCGCGTCGCGCGCATGCTCGAGGCCGCGGGTGTCACGCCGAAGACCGCGCGCAACAACCCCAAGCAGGCCGAGCCGGGCAAGGCCGCCCTCGAGCGCGCCAAGGCCCGCGCCGCCAAGACGGCCGCGGCCGAAGCCCCGGCCGAGACGCCCGCCGAGTAAGCGGAAGATACGCGCATGACCGCACCCGACGACCTGATCTGCCTCGGCGCGCTCGCCGGGGCCTGGGGCGTGCAGGGGGCGGTGCGCATCAAGAGCTTCTGCGCAGAGCCGCAGTCCATCTTCGGCTACGCCCCCCTTCTGACCGAGGACGGGCGCAGCTTCGGCCTCGCGCTGATCAAGCCGCTCAACGGGGCCTTCGCGGCGAAACTCGCGGGCATAAGGACCCGCGAGGAGGCCGAGGCGCTCAAGGGCGTGCGCCTTCATGCCCCCCGCGCGCGCCTGCCCGCCCTGCCCGACGACGAATTCTACCACGCCGATCTCATCGGCATGGAGGTGTTCGATCCCGGCGGGGCGTCCTTCGGCCGGGTCCATGCCGTGCATGACCATGGTGCCGGCGATCTCATCGAGATCGTGCGGCCCGGCCTGCCGGTGGCGATCTTGCCCTTCACGCGCGCCGCGGTGCCGACGGTGGACCTCGTCGCGCGCCGCATGATCGTCGATCCGCCCCCGGGTCTGCTCGGCGGGGACGAGGATTGAGATGCCCTGGACCGCCCGCGTCCTGACGCTCTATCCGGAGATGTTCCCCGGACCGCTCGGCCAGTCGCTTACAGGCCGCGCCCTCGCCGAGGACCTCTGGCGGCTGGAGCCGCGCCAGATCCGCGACGCCGCTACCGACCGCCACCGCACCGTCGACGACAGCCCCGCGGGCGGCGGGGCCGGCATGGTGATGAAACCCGACATCGTGGCCGCGGCCCTCGACGCCGCCGACCCCGGCCTGCCCCGCACAGACTGGCCCGCGATCCACCTCTCGCCGCGCGGTCGGCCCCTGACCCAGGACCGCGTGCGCGCCCTCGCGACCGGGTGCGGCGTCACCCTGCTCTGCGGGCGGTTCGAGGGCGTGGACGCCCGCGTCATCGAGGCCCGCGGGCTCGAGGAGATCAGCCTCGGGGATTTCGTCCTGACGGGCGGCGAGATCGCAGCCATGGCCTTGATCGACGCCGCGGTCCGGCTTATACCGCGCGTTCTGGGCAACGCCGAGTCGGCCGCGGAGGAAAGCTTCTCCCACGGCTTGCTGGAGTTTCCGCAGTACACACGCCCGACCGACTGGGAAGGCCGCAGGATACCCGACGTGCTCCTGTCGGGACATCACGGCCGAATCGCTGCATGGCGGCGGTCCGAGGCGGAGAGGCTGACCAAGGAACGTCGTCCCGATCTCTGGCGGGCCTATAAGGACCCGACAGGAGACGCAGAGCTCTCGGACGCAGCAAGCACCGCCCCAGGCGGGCCAACCAAGGACGACCGCGCATGAACATGATCCAGACGCTCGAGGCCGAGCAGATCAAGGCTCTGGCCAGGGACATTCCCGATTTCGCCGCCGGCGACACGATCCGCGTCGGCTACAAGGTGACCGAGGGCACCCGCTCCCGCGTGCAGGCCTACGAGGGCGTTTGCATCGGCCGCAACAACGGCCACGGGATCGCGGCGAGCTTCACCGTCCGCAAGATCTCCTTCGGCGAGGGCGTCGAGCGCGTCTTCCCACTCCACTCGCCCAACATCGACAGCATCACCGTGGTCCGCCGCGGCAAGGTGCGCCGCGCCAAGCTGTACTTCCTGCGCGAACGCCGCGGCAAATCGGCGCGGATCGTCGAGAAGACGAACTATCGCGCGCCGAAATCCCCCCAAACGCCCGCCTGAGGACCCGACGATGCGCAAGGACATTCATCCCGACTATCACTTCATCGAAGTGAAGCTGACCGACGGCACGACCTACGTGACCCGCTCGACCTACGGCGCCGAGGGCGCGAAGCTCTCCCTCGAGATCGACCCGTCCGTGCATCATGCCTGGATTGGCGGCAGCCAGAAGCTGATGGACGCCGGCGGCCGAGTCTCGAAGTTCAAGAAGAAATACGAGGGCCTCGGTTTCTGATCTTCCGGCCTCCCGGCCCATCGGCTACCTATCCAAGGCGCGCCCCGACCGGCGCGCCTTTTTCATTGCAAAGGCCGGGAATCCGCATGCCCCACGTTATCGTCATGGGAAACGAGAAGGGCGGGTCGGGCAAGTCCACGACCGCGATGCACGTCATCACCGCCCTCGCCCGCGCCGGCCACGAGGTGGGTGCCATGGACCTCGACCTGCGCCAGCAGAGCCTCTTTCGCTATCTCGACAACCGTGCCGACTACATGCGCCGCCATGCCATCGATCTGCCGAGCCCCCGCCGCGCCCAGCCGAAACCGAGCGACACCGACAGCCGCGCCGAGGCCGAGGCCGAGGATCAGGCGCGATTCGATGCGGCCATCGACGGCCTGTCGGACTGCGCCTATGTCCTCATCGACTGCCCCGGATCGCATACCGGGTTCGCGCGCATGGCCCATGCCATCGCGGACACGCTGATCACGCCGATGAACGACAGCCTCGTCGATTTTGACTTGCTCGCCCGCCTCGATCCCGAGAGCGGGCGCATCAAGGGCCCGTCCGTCTATTCCGAGATGGTCTGGAAGGCCCGTCAGGCGCGCGCGGCGGCCCGGCGCAAGCCGATGGACTGGCTGGTGCTGCGCAACCGCATGGCCTCGCTCGATGCGCGCAACAAGCGCCGGGTGGGCGTGGCGCTCGAGGAACTCGCGACACGAATCGGGTTCCGGCTGGTGCCGGGATTCTCCGAACGGGTCGTCTTCCGGGAGCTGTTCCTGTCGGGATTGACGCTTCTGGATCTCAAGGACACCGATCCTGCCGCCATGACGATGTCCAACATCGCCGCCCGTCAGGAGGTGCGCGACCTGATGCGCGCGCTCACGCTGCCCGGCGGCTGACGCCTCAGATGCCGGGAGCCAAGGTCTCGCAGACGGCCGCCTCGCGGGTGAGGCTCGAGCACGCGGTCTGGGCGGCCTGCTGGCTCAGCCCCACGAACTGCGCGCGGTAGAATGTAACACCATCATTCTTGCCGGCCTCGATGCGGCGCAACCCCCCGTGCAGCGCCGGCAGATCGCGCAGCGCCATGGTCAGCAGATGCCGCTCCGCGTCATTGCGGCTGCGGAACGCGCCGAGCTGGACTCCCCAGGCGTTGCCGCCCGTGCTCGTGGCAATCATGTCGGCACCAGCCACGGCAACGCTGTCCGCCTGACGCGGCTCGGCCACGGCAAACGTCGAGGGCGAGCCGAGGCTGCGCTGGGACGCGGCCACCCGGCCCACTCCCGGCCGCGGAGCCGGCCGAACGATGGTGCCGGAGCCATCGACGATGACGCGCTGGCTCGCCTTCAACTCCGCATTCACCTCCGCAATGGCCTCCGCGATGCTGTCGGTCGCCCGCGCGACGGCCGCGCCCTGACCCATCCAGCGCGGCATCGGCCGGCCACTGGTCATGAGCGCCGCGACACTCGCCGCGACCGCGGGGACCGGGGCGGCAATGCCCGCGACCGAGGCCCGGGGCGCGTCGGCCACAGGCGCGGCGGCGGCCACCTGGCGCTCCGATGTCGTGCGCAGCGGGGCCGGAGCAGCAATCTGGACCCGCGAGGGCATCTTGCTGAACCCGAGATCCATGAGCCGCATGACTTCGGCATTGCGCGACGCCGTGGACTTGCCGCCGAAGACCGAAACGATCACACGCTCGCCGCCGCGCTCCGCGGAGGACACGAGGTTGAAGCCTGCCGCCCGCGTATACCCCGTCTTGATGCCATCTGCCCCGTCATAGGCATCGAGCAGCCGCCGGTTCGTGTTCTGGACCGTGGCGATCCCCGCGGAGGTCGAGTTCCGGCCGAAAATGTTGTAGTATTGCGGAAAATCGAAGAACAGCCGCCGGCCGATTTCCGCCATGTCATGCGCCGACGAATAATGCCCGGCCTGCGTCAGGCCATGGGCGTTCTTGAACTGCGTGTTCTTGAGGCCCATGGCCTTCGCGTATTGCGTCATGCGGTCCGCGAAGGCATCCTCGGAGCCCGCCACGGCTTCGCCCAGCGCGGTCGCGGCATCGTTGGCCGACTTGATGGCCGCGGCCCGGATCAGGTAGCGCAGCTCGATCTTCTGTCCGGCGCGCAGCCCGAGCTTGGACGGCGGCTCGGAGGCCGCGTTGCTCGAGATGGTGATCTTCTGATCCAGCGACAGCCGCCCGCGGCGCACCTCGTCGAACACGACATAGAGCGTCATCATCTTGGTCAGCGAGGCCGGGTTGAGTCGCTTGTCCGCATTCACGGCATGCACCGCCTTGCCGTTGCGGGCATCCATCACATAGGCCGCATACTCCTGGGCACCCGCGACCGCCGCACACAATGTCATGGAAAGCGCGAGCGCGAGCCCGCACGCCAGATGTCTGACCATAGCTGCCTCCGACGCCGATGACGCCACTTGCCTCAGGATTAACAAATGCTTGCCCGCATTTGCTTAATTTTGTGTTACGCTAGCACGCTTCCCCAATCCGGAAAACCATTTTGTGATCCGGCTACCTTCTTTCACCACGCAAGCCCGCTGAGACCGGTTATGGTGCACTGCAACATTCATGCTTGACGCACCGCAGCAAAGAGCGTAGTAAATCCTCACAAGCAAACGCAACGTCCTTGAGGAGATCGATCATGGCTACCACCCGCATCAAGTCCACCGACACCACCACCGACGCCCCGTCCGCCGGATTCCATGACGCGTCCGACATGGTCGAGACGATCGTTGCCGACAGCACCGCCCAAGATTCGTCCGCCGGTTTCCAGGACGCATCCGCCAAGGTCGAGACCATGGTCGCCGAGACCCAGAAAAACGTGACCGAGCAGATGGAGAAGGTCTCCAAAAGCATCGAGGGTCTGACCGCCTTTGGCCAGGAGAACATGGACGCCCTCGTGAAGTCCTCCGAGATTGCTGCGAAGGCCGCCGAGGGGATCAGCTCCGAAGTCAGCGCCTATTCCAAGAAGGCCTTCGAGGACAGCGTCGCCGCTGCCCAGGACCTCGCCGCCGCCAGGACCATGACCGAGCTCTTCGAGAAGCAGACGGCATTCGCCCAGTCAGCCCTCGAAGGCTTCATGCAGCAGTCGACCAAGATGAACGAGATCTTCATGGCCGCCAGCAAGGACATCACCGCCCCCCTCGGGGCGCGTATGACCGCAGCGACCGAGCGCATGAAGACGATGGCGCTCTGAACCCTGTGACCTGGACGACGAAAGGGGGGCGCACGCCCCCTTTTCTGTTTCGGGGCCCATCTTATATGAGGGCTTGAGGGCAGTTCCGCCCCATGCCAATGACCCGTTATGCAGATGTCGGACCCAAATTCTCCTGGACGCGAGTCGGGCGTCCTGACGAAGACGCGGCCCAAGACCCAGCGTCCGCCGCTCTACAAGGTGATGCTGCTCAACGACGACTATACGCCTATGGAATTCGTGGTGCATGTCCTGGAGCGATTTTTCGGGATCAACCACACCCAGGCCATCGAGATCATGATGACCGTGCACCGCAAGGGCCTGGCCGTGGTCGGCGTGTTTTCCTTCGAGATCGCCGAGACCAAGGTCACGCAGGTCATGGACTACGCCCAGCGCAACCAGCATCCGCTGCAATGCACCATGGAACGGGAATAGGGGCGCGTCCCCGCTCATGCCCCGCCGCGATCGCCTGGCCCTGGCCTTTCTGACCGACGACCTGCGCGCCCCGGACATAGGCGACATCCTCGTCCTGCGCGCGACAGACGCCTCCCTTGCGACTGTGCTCGCACCCGAACGTCTCGTCTTCGAGCAGAGCTTCCGCCCAATCCACGACGCCCTCGCCACCGCGGGCCTGCGCGTGACCGAGAGGGCTACCGCCCCCGCGGCCATGGCGATCGTGCACCTCACGCGGTCGCGCACGGAGAACCTCGGCAACATCGCCCGCGCCCTCGCCTTGTTAGACCCGGGCGCTGTGCTCGCCATCGACGGCGCCAAGACCGATGGCATCGACAGCCTCGCCAGACTGGTGTCGACTCACCTGCCACTGACCGGCCAGTTCACCAAGGCCCACGGCCGCACGATCTGGCTGACCCGCCCGGATCCCCTGCCGCCCGTCGCGGCAGACTGGGCAGCGGCGGCCGCCCCCGCACCCAACACGGCCGGTTTCCTGACCGAGGCCGGTCTCTTTTCCCCCGACGCGCCCGATGCCGGCAGTCTCGCGCTCGCTGCCCAGTTCGACGGCCGTATCAAGGGACGCGTCGCGGATCTGGGTGCGGGCTGGGGATGGCTCGCGCAGGCGGCCCTGGCCCGATCCCCGGGGATCACCGCGCTCGCCCTCTTCGAGGCCGAAGGCCGCGCCCTCGCCGCCGCCCACCATAACGTCACAGACCCGCGCGCGGTCTTTCACTGGGCGGACGTGCGCACCCTGCCCCGGATGACACCGCCCTTCGATCTCGTCCTGATGAACCCGCCCTTCCACCAGGGGCGCGGCGCCGAGCCCGATCTCGGTGCCGCCTTCATCGCAACCGCCGCCCGCATCCTCAAACCATCCGGCCGCCTCCTCATGGTCGCAAATCGCCAGCTGCCCTACGAGGCCGTCCTGACCGAGGCCTTCGTCAAATGGGAGCGCCTCTCGGAAAACGGCCTCTACAAGGTCATCGCCGCCGACCGCCCGCGCAAACCCTGACGACCCGCTTGCCGCCGGCCCCGGTGCTGTGACACCATGCGTCAGGATCGCAAGGACCGCGCCATGACGGACCCGCTGGCCCCTCTCGATGATCTGCGCGCCCTCCTGCGCCGGGCCGCCGCACGCAACGAGACCCTCACCTATCACCAGGCCGCCACCGCGATCGGCCTCACGCCGCCCCACATCATCCATTCCGTCAGCCTGCTGCTGGAGGCGCTGATGGACCAGGACGCCGAACACGGCCACCCGTTCCTCGCGGCCCTCGTCGTCAGCCGCGGACGCGACGACCTGCCTGCCCTCGGCTTCTTCGAGAAGGCCGCCCGGCTCGAGCGCTTCGACGGCGATCCCTTCGGCGAGGAAGCGCTGGCCTGGCACGCCGCGGAACGCGCCCTCGCCACAGCGTTCCACGCGGGCGCGCCCTGACGATTTCATACTGGCTTGCTAACCTGGAGAGCAGGCGCCGCGGGCCAACGGGCCCGCGCAAAAAAAACCGTGCGCGCACCGCGCGCTCATTTCGGCCGCAAAGGCGGCCATCCGCCCCGTTACTGATGGCCCCACCCCGCACCGCATCCGGTTGTCCGCAGCAAACCGCGCAGGTATCCTTCCGCGACACAGGAGCCCCCGATGACCGATCCCATAGCCCTCACCGCAGACCTGATCCGGTGCGCCTCCGTCACGCCGGCCGATGCCGGCGCCATCCCGCTCCTCGAGCGCAGGCTCGCGGCGGCGGGGTTCCGCACGACCCGCTGCGACCGCGGCGGCATCGCCAATCTCCATGCGCGCTGGGGCACGACAGGTCCCGTGCTCGGCTTCAACGGCCATACGGACGTGGTCCCCCCAGGCGACCCGAAGACCTGGCGCCATGACCCGTTCGGCGGCGTGCGGGAACAGGGCCGGATCTACGGCCGGGGTGCTTCGGACATGAAATCGGGCGTCGCGGCCTTCGCTGCGGCGGCCATGGATTTCGTCGCCCAGAGCCCCCCCGACGGCTCCGTCGCCCTCCTGATCACCGGCGACGAGGAGGCCGCGGCCACCGACGGCACCGTGGCGATCCTCGACTGGATGGCAGCCTCGGGCGAGCCGCTCGATCACTGCCTCGTGGGCGAGCCCACCTGCGCCGAGGCCATGGGCGATGCGATCAAGATCGGACGGCGCGGGTCCATGACCGCCCGGCTGACGGCCTACGGGGTCCAGGGCCACGCCGCCTACCCCGAACGGGCGCGAAACCCGGTCACGGCCCTCGTGCGGCTGCTCGACCGCCTCGCATCGCGAAAGCTCGACGACGGCACGACGCATTTCGGTTCCTCGACGCTGGCGCTCACGACCATCGACGTGGGCAATCCCGCCTCCAACGTCATCCCCGCCGAGGCCCGCGCGACCCTCAACATCCGCTTCAACGACACGCACAGCGGCCAGAGCCTCTCGGAATGGATCGAACAGGAGGCGGACGCGGTGGCAAAGGACTTCGGCGTGGGGATCGCCACCCGGTTTCACATCGCGGGCGAGAGCTTCCTGACCCAACCGGGTCCGTTCACCGATCTCGTCGCGGCAGCGGTCGAGGCCGAGACCGGCCGCGTCCCGAAGCTCTCCACGACCGGCGGCACCTCCGACGCGCGATTCGTGAAACACGTCTGTCCCGTCGTCGAGGTGGGCCTCCTCGGCCCGACCATGCACCAGGTCGACGAAAACGTGGAGACTGCCCATATCGAGACGCTGACGCGGATCTACGGACGTATCCTTCGGGCCTATTTCGCGCCCGGCGGCGCGCCACTGCAAGGTGCGCCGGCGTGACCCGTCTCGAAATCATCTCCGACGTGATCTGCCCCTGGTGCTATCTCGGGGCCGCGAACCTCCTGCGCGCGATCGCGGAGCATCCGACCCCGAACCTCGAGTTGCACTGGCGGCCCTACCAGCTCGATCCCACGATCCCGCGCGAGGGCATAGACCGCGAGCAGTACTTCATCGACAAGTTCGGCTCGCTCAACGCCGTGGCCCCGATGCACGAACGCCTCAACGCCATGGCGGAGGAGGCGGGGATCGTCTTCGACTTCGCCCGGATTGCCCGCACCCCGAACAGCCTCGACGCGCACCGCGTGCTGCACTGGGCCGAGGCCGAAGGCGTGCAGACGCCGCTGATGATGGGCCTGTTCCGACGGCTTTTCGAGTACGGCGAGGACATCTCCGACCCGGAGGTGCTCTGTGCCGCGGCGGCGGATGCGGGCCTTGATGGGGACGTGATCGGACAGCTTCTGCTCGGCACCGCCGACCGGGACGCGATCCTCGCCGAGGCCGAGGCCGCCCGCGCGTCGGGCGTGACCGGCGTGCCCACCTTCATCCTCGCGGGACAATACGCGCTCGCGGGCGCGCAGCCCGCCGAGACCTGGGCCGGCGTGATGAGCGAGATCGCCGCCGCGGGGGGCGTGCCGACCTCAGGCTGATTTTCTCACCTTCGCGGGCGGTTTCGCCAGCAACGCCAGATCGCGAGCCACGACGAAGGCGCCGACCAGCCGGGCCTTGGCCTCCGTCCAGTCGCGACGCAGCACGACCTTGTTGTCGCGGATCTTGGCCTCGCCCTTCTGGTCGTGCAGGAACTGCACCAGACCCGCGGGATCGGCGAACTTGTCGCGATGGAACGCCACCGTGCCGCCCTTCGGCCCGCCGTCGAGCCGCGCGATGCCCGCCCGCTTGCAAAGCGCCTTGATGCGCACCACCGTCATCAGCGTCTCGACCTCCGCGGGCAGCGGCCCGAACCGGTCGATCAACTCGGCAGCGAACCCCTCCATTTCGACCTTCTTCTCGAGCTGCGACAGCCGCCGGTAAAGCCCCAGCCGCACGTCGAGATCGGGCACGTAGCCTTCGGGGATCAGCACCGGCACCCCGAGGTTGATCTGGGGCGACCATTCGCCGTCGTCGCCCATCTCCACCTCGCCCGACCGCAGCTTGGAGATCGCCTCCTGCAGCATGTCCTGGTACAACTCGAAGCCCACCTCGCGCACCTGGCCTGACTGTTCCTCCCCGAGTAGGTTGCCGGCGCCGCGAATATCCAGATCCTGGCTCGCCAGCGTGAACCCCGCCCCGAGGCTGTCGAGCGTGCCGAGCACCCGCAGCCGCCGCTCTGCCTGCGGCGTCAGCTTCTTGCGCGGCTCGGTCATGAAGAACGCATAGGCCCGAAGTTTCGAGCGGCCCACGCGCCCCCGGATCTGGTATAGCTGCGCCAGCCCGAACATGTCCGCCCGCTCGACGATCAGCGTGTTGGCAGCGGGAATATCCAGCCCCGACTCCACGATCGTCGTGGACACCAGCACGTCGTATTTCCCGTCGTAGAATGCGTTCATCCGCTCATCGAGCTCGGACGCCGCCATCTGGCCGTGCGCCATGACGAACGTCACCTCCGGCACCTGCTCGCGCAGGAACGCCTCCACCTCCGGAAGGTCCGAGATGCGCGGCACAACATAGAACGCCTGCCCCCCGCGATAATGCTCGCGCAGCAGCGCCTCGCGCACCGTCACCGCGTCGAACTCGCTGACATAGGTGCGGATCGCCAGCCGGTCGACCGGCGGCGTCGCAATCAGGCTCAGTTCCCGCACGCCCGACAACGCCATCTGGAGCGTGCGCGGGATCGGCGTCGCGGTCAGCGTCAGCACGTGGATGTCCGAGCGCAGCGCCTTGAGGCGTTCCTTATGCACCACCCCGAAATGCTGCTCCTCGTCGATGATCATCAGCCCGAGGTTCTTGAACCGGATGCCCTTCGCGAGCAGCGCATGGGTGCCGATGACGATATCCACCGTGCCGCGCGACAGCCCGTCGCGGGTCTCCGCCGCCTCCTTCGCGGGCACGAAGCGGGACAGTTGCCGCACCTGCACCGGCAGGCCGCGAAACCGCTCGGCGAAGTTCTTGAAGTGCTGGCGCGCGAGCAGCGTGGTGGGTGCGATCACCGCCACCTGCACCCCCGAGATGGCGGCCACGAACGCCGCGCGCAACGCCACCTCCGTCTTGCCGAAGCCCACGTCGCCGCAGACCAGCCGGTCCATGGGCTGGCCCGATTCCATATCGCCCAACACGTCCGAGATCGCGTTCAACTGGTCGTCGGTCTCCGCATAGGGGAACCGCGCGCAGAACTCCTCCCAGAGGTGGTGCTCGGGCGGCGCGAGGATCGCCCCCGAGCGCAGCGCGCGTTCGGCCGCGATCCGGATCAGCCGCTCCGCCATATCGCGGATGCGCTGCTTCAGCTTCGCCTTCTTCGCCTGCCACGCCCCGCCGCCGAGCCGGTCTAGCAGCCCTTCCTCGTGTCCGTACCGGCTCAGCAGTTCCACGTTCTCGACCGGCAGATACAGCTTGTCGCTGCCCGCGTATTCCAGCGCCAGGCATTCGTGCGGTGCGCCCAACGCCGTGATCGTCTCGAGCCCGATGTACCGCCCCACCCCGTGATCGACGTGGACAACCAGATCCCCCATCGCGAGACCGGCTGCCTCCGTCAGGTACCCGTCCGCCCGCTTGCGGCGCTTCGGGGCCCGGATCAGCCGGTCCCCCAGCACGTCCTGCTCGGCGATCACGGTCAGGCCCTCGGCCTCGAACCCCCGCTCCAGCGCCCAGACCGCCAGATGCACGCCCTTGTCCGCCACCTCGCCCATCCGCGCGATCGGGACGGCATCCGTGATCCCGCTGTCGCCGAGCAGCCCCGCCAGCCGCTCCCGCGCGCCCTTGGAATAGCTCGCGATCACCACGCCGTCCGACCGCCGCCGCGCCTTCACATGGACCGCCAGCGCGTCGAACAGGTTCACCGCCTCGCTCTGCCGCTCCGGCGCGAAATCCCGGCCGATCCGCCCGCCCGCGTCGATCACGCCGAGCCCCGTCGGACGCGGCAGCGCCACGAGCCGGTGCACGGCCCGCCCCGCCACCGCAGCCTCGAACGCCGGCGCGTCGAGATAAAGCTCCTCCGGCGGACAGGGCTTGTAGACCGTACCCAGCCGCGCCTTTGCCGTCAGCGCCGCCGCCCGGGTGTCGTACTGCTCGATCAGCGCCGCCCAGCGCGCGTCGTGCGCCGCGTCGAACTGGTCGTCGAGCACCACCGGCGCCCCCGGCAGGTACTCGAACAGCGTCTCCAGCCGTTCGTGAAAGAACGGCAGCCAGTGCTCGAACCCCTGGTGCTTGCGCCCCGCACTCACCGCCTCATAGAGCGGATCGTCGCCCCCCGCCGCCCCGTACATCTCCCGGTAGCGCGTGCGGAACCGTCCGATGGAGGCCTCGTCGAGGATCACCTCCGACACCGGTGCCAGCTCCACCCGCGCCACCTGCTCCGTCGTGCGCTGGGTCGCGGGATCGAACCGCCGCGCGCTGTCGAGCACGTCGCCGAAGAGATCGAGCCGCACCGGCCCTCCGGTCCCTGGCGGATAGATGTCGATCAGCCCGCCCCGCACCGCGAACTCGCCCGGTTCGGTCACCGTGGGCGCGCTCTGGAACCCCATCCGCGCGAGATACATCCGCAGCGCGTCGAGATCGAGCCGCTTGCCCACCTCCGCCGTGTAGCTGGCACCCCGCAGCACGGCCCGCTCGGGCACCCGCTGGGTCGCCGCATTCACCGTGGTCAGGATCGCCGCCCGCCGCCCGAAGCCCTCGGCCAGCATCGCGAGCGTCGCGATCCGCCCGACCGCGATGTCCGGATTGGGCGAGATCCGGTCGTAGGGCAGGCAGTCCCAGGCGGGAAAGGTCATCACCGGCACCTGCGGCGCGAAGAACCGCAGCCCTGCGCGCAGGCTCGCGAGCCGGGCGTCGTCGCGGACCACATGGATCACCGGCCCGTCCGCACGTTCGATCAGCTGACCGAGATACCGCGCGTCGAACCCCTCGGGGCAACCCCCGACGACCAGGTTTCCGGACGGTATGGCACGGTGCGCGGTCATGGCGGGCGAGTTAGCGCAGCGCGCCGGGCGTTACAAGGCGGCCTTGGTCAGAAGCCGAGCCCCACCGGCGCATGCCCGACGGCCGCCACCGCCGCGCCCAGCATCGCGAGGGCCGCAATCCCCTGGTTGACCGACCGGCGCCGCGCAAGCTGGCGCAACAGCGCCGCGCCCGAGAGCCGCTCGGCGCGCAACCGCCGCGCCAGCCGCACCTCGCCCGCCAGTACGAGGGCGAGTGGCCCCGCCAGCATGAACGCGGCCTTCGCGGCCTCGAGGCCGGACCAGAACCCGAGGGCCGCGAGCCCCGCGAGCCCGAACCCGACGAGGGCCGCGACCTGCACCCCCGCCGCGTCGAACAGGCCCGCGGTGCGCCCGGCATGGAGCCGCGCGAGCGTCTCCACCCGGGCCGCCACCTCCGGGACCCGGCGCGCGCGCAGGACCATGTCATGCGGCACGCCGAGCGTGCGGTGGCACACGGCCGTCCAGAGGATCACCGTCAGCACCCAGTACCAGACGCTGTAGAAACTCTTGAAATCGAGCAGGACGAACACGCGGGGCACATCTCCGAAGGGACCGACCCCGTCCTAGCCCCCTTCGCGGGATGCGCAAGTCCCGCTCGCCGACACCCTTAAGCGCGTGCCCCTTGAGACCCCGCGCCCGCCGTGGCACAGGTCGCCCGTCCATTCTGCGCCGGGGCTCGATCCCCGGAGCGGTCTTCTTCGCCGCGAGGTATGCCCCATGACCCCCGTCGCCGCCCCCTTCCCCCTCGGCAGGCCCCGCCGCCTGCGCCGGACGCCGTGGCTGCGCGACATGGTGGCCGAAACGAGCCTGCGCGCGACCGATCTGATCTGGCCGCTCTTCGTCCGCGAGGGGCGCGACCTGCGCGAGCCGATCGCCTCCCTGCCCGGCGTCGAGCGTCTCTCGATCGACAACGCGGTGCGCGCCGCCGAGGAGGCAGCCTCCCTCGGCATCCCGTGCCTGGCGCTCTTTCCCTATACCGACGCCGCCGATAAGAACCCGGAGGCGACCGAGGCCTGGAACCCCGAAAACCTCGTCAACCGGGCCACCCGCGCCATCAAGGCCGCGGTCCCCGAGATCGGGGTCATGCTCGACGTGGCCCTCGATCCCTACAATTCCGAGGGCCACGACGGCTACGTGCGCGACGGCGTGATCCTCAACGACGAGACGCTGGTGGCCCTCGAGCGCATGGCGCTGGCCCAGGCGGAGGCAGGTGCGGACATCCTCGGCCCCTCCGACATGATGGACGGCCGGATCCGGATCCTGCGCGAAGCCCTGCATGCGCACGACTACAACGACGTGGTCATCCTGAGCTATGCCGCGAAATACGCCTCCGCCTTCTACGGCCCGTTCCGCGATGCGGTGGGGGCCACCGGCGCGCTCCGCGGCGACAAGAAGACATACCAGATGGATCCCGCCAACGGCGACGAGGCGCTGCGCGAGGTCGCCATCGACCTCGCCGAGGGGGCCGACATGATCATGGTCAAGCCCGGCCTGCCCTATCTCGACATCTGCGCGCGGGTAAAGGCGAAGTTCGGCGCGCCCACCTTCGCCTACCAGACCTCCGGCGAATACGCGATGATCGAGGCCGCCGCGGCCAACGGCTGGATCGACGGCGAGCGCGCCATGTGGGAGAGCCTGCTTGCCTTCAAGCGGGCCGGCTGCGACGGCATGCTGACCTATTTCGCGCCGCGCGTCGCCCGCGCCCTCGCGCGCTGAGCCACCCCTTGGCGAGCCCCGCCAAGACGTGCTAGATCGGATCGCGGCTTTCAGACCGCCGGCGGGCGCAGGGCGTCCGCACGCCGTTCATCGAGTAGGCAGGCAGATCATGGTCCAGAGCACAGCAAGACCCCTGAGCCGGCGCGGCTTCGTGGTCCTGGCCGCCGGCGGGGGGCTCGCCGCCTGCACCACGGCCCCGACCTCGCTCCAGGGCTCGGCCGGCCAGCGCATCGACGCGGCGGTGGACGTGGCCCTCGCGGAACTGTTCCAGACCGTGCCCGGCTCCGAGCAGCTCGCCGCCCAGTCCCAGGCCGTGCTCATCATGCCCAACATCACCCGGGCCGCGGCCATCGTCGGCGGCGCCTACGGCGAAGGCGCGCTGCGCATCTCCGGGGCCACGGTCGACTACTATTCCCTCAGCGCGGTCTCCATCGGCTTCGCCCTCGGGGCACAGGCCTTCAACCAGGCGCTGTTCTTCCTCACCCCCCAGGCGCTCCAGGATTTCCGACTGGCGGACGGCTGGCAGCTCGGCGTCGACGCCGCGGTCGTGGTCGACACCGACGGAGCCGCGGGCGGCATCAACACCAGCAGCTTCAACCGCCCCATCGTCGAGGTGATCTACGCCCAGCGCGGCCTGATCGCCGACGCGAGCCTCGGCGGTGCCAAATACAGCCGCGTGTTTCGCTGAAAAGCCGGTGCGGTCGCGCGCACCCGGACCGCACCCCACCCAGTCAGACGCCCTTCATCGTTGACACGAACCCTTCCCCGACGGTCTACTGACCGCTCAAGCACGCGCATGACGTGCAGGACAGTGGGAGAATGGAACGATGACGGACTTTAACACCTCGGACCCGCCTTCGATCGGTGCGGTCGAATCCCGAACGGAACCTGAGGCCGCCTCCGGAGGGACGACCAGCCGCCGGACCTTCCTCAGGACGACGGGCCTCTCGACCTTCGGGGTGATGCTCGGCATGACCATCCCGTTCGAGGGCAACCTCGCCCCCGGCCTGATCCCCGTGGCGCTGGCGCAGGACACCGGCATGGATCTGATGGGTGCCAAGGACGGCCTCACCCTCCTGAGCGACCGGCCGCTCAACGCCGAGACCCCGGCGCATCTGCTCGACGACGACGTGACCCCCACGGCGCGCATGTTCGTGCGCAACAACGGCCTCGTGCCGCAGTCGGCGCTGGACGCCGACGCCGAGGGCTGGACGCTCACGGTCGACGGCGAGGTCGACATGCCCCTCACCCTCACGCTCGACGAACTGCGCTCGCAGTTCGAGACCGTGACGCGGCGGCTCGTCGTCGAATGCGGCGGCAACGGGCGCGCGTATTACGTCCCCGGTGCCTCCGGCAACCAGTGGACCACCGGGGCCGTCGGCTGCCCCGAATGGACCGGCGTGCGGCTGGCGGACGTGCTGAAGGCCGCCGGTGTCAAGGACACGGCCGTCTACACCGGCCATTACGGCAACGACGTGCATCTGTCGGGCGACGCGGAGACGGTGGTGATCTCGCGCGGCGTGCCCATCGCCAAGGCCCTTGAGCCGGACGGCATCATCGCCTGGGCGATGAACGGCGAACCGGTCGACGCGCTGCACGGCTTTCCCCTGCGCCTGATCGTGCCGGGCTATCCCGGCTCCGTCTCCCAGAAATACCTCAACCGCATCTGGGTGCGCGACGTGGAGCACGACGGCGAGAAGATGTTGGGCTATTCCTACCGCCTGCCCGCCTATCCCGTACCGCCGGGCGCGGAAGTGCCCGAGGCCGACATGGTCGTGATGGAGGTCATGCCGGTCAAATCGCTCATCACCTATCCCCAGACCGGCGCTTCGGTGACGGCGGGCGCGGCCAGCGAGGTGCGCGGCCACGCCTGGGCCGGGGACGGCGACGTGCAGGCGATGCATGTCTCCATCGACTTCGGCCAGACCTGGACCGAGGCCACCCTCGAGCCCGCGCCCAACACCTTCGCCTGGCAGCGCTGGCGCGCCGACGTCACCCTGCCCCAGGCCGGCTACTTCGAGGTCTGGGCGCGCGCGACCGACAGGAATGGCGTGACGCAACCGCCGGTCGTGCCGGGCTGGAACCCGCGCGGCTACGGCAACAACATGCAGCACCGCATCGCTCTGATCGCGGCCTGACACCCCGGCGCCGGGCCCGTCCCGGCGCCGCCTTCTTTTCGGCGGGACACATCATGGGTCACATCCAGCGACGCTCCGGCATCCTCGCAGCGGCCCTCCTCGGCCTCGGCACCCTCGCCGCAGCCCAGACCTACGATCCGATGCGGGCCGCCCGACCCGCAGCGGCACCGGATGCCACCACCGCCGTGGCCCTCAACCCGGACTTCGGCGACCTGCCCGACACCGCAGGCGTCGAGGAGACCTACTACCAGTGCGTCGCCTGCCACTCGACCGCGATCATCAAGCAGCAACGCATCACCGACGCCCGCTGGGACTACCTCTGGACCTGGATGGTCGAGCATCAGAACATGCCGGAGACCGACGCCGAGACCCGCGAGGTGATCCTCACCTACCTCAAACGCCACTTCTCCGCCGAGCGCTGACTACCGCACCACAGGCGTGATCCGCGTCACCCCCACGGCCCCCGCCCGCGCCAGCCCCGCATCGAGCGACATCGGCACGTATTCGCTCCGCCGCCACAGCGCCGACAGATCGTCGTAATGGCGCGACAGCAGATGCCCGCTCTGCCCGGTCGAGACGACAAACACGCTCGACTCCGGGTCCGCGAAATCGATCACCGTGCGGAACCCCGCCGCATGCAGGTTCAGATACGGCTCCGGCCCGTCCCCCGGCATCATCCCCCGCAACAGCGTCTCGTCGCCCCCCGGCGTCGACTGGCGGATATTGACCAGAAGCCGCAGGAGCGGGATCGACCCCAGCGTCTGATGCCGGTGCAGCGCCTGATGCGCGTCCCCCCAGCGCCAGCTCTCGAGCCGCGGCCCGAACCGGGCCTCAAGCTCGATCAGCGCCGCGTCGAGCGCCAGCCGCGCCATCTCCGCACAGGTCTCCACCGTCGACGTCTGCACCACGTCGCACCACACGCCCGCCCCGTCCACATCGCGAAACACCCGCTCGAGGAACACCGGATCGGGGGCCGGCAACCGGTCGGCGAGCGGTCCCATCTCGTCGAGGATCAGCCGGCGCTGCAAGGCGCGCACCCAGGCCGCATAGACCATGGGCTCGGGCGTGTGCTCGGACATCTCGCCCGTCCAGGCCGCCAGCCGCTCCAGCGCCACCTGCCGGCGCCGCTCGGCCGTGCCCTCGGCCGCGGGCTCGCCCGAATACCACAGATCGCGCGCGATCAGCGGCAGGAGCAGCCGCGCCGCCTCCGACACCGTGTCCGTCTGGATGTCGATGAAACTCGCCAGCGTGTGATAGGCCCGCGCGTTCAGCAGCCGCTCGGCCCGCAGGATCCGGTGGCTGTCCCCCCAGTCGAAGCTCAGGTGATCGGGAAACGGCGCATCCGTCAGCCGGTTGTTGGTGTTCACCACCACGCCCCCCGGCGGATCGATCACCCAGGGGTTCTCCCCGTAAGGTCGCAGCCCCTGCCAGTCGTTCACCGGGAGCCACCCGGGCGCCGGGATCGAGCCCTCGCTCGTATGCGCGGGATCGCGGACCGGTCCGCGCCCGACCATCTGCATCCCGATGAACTCCCGGTCTGCCAGCGTCACCACCAGGGACGGTGCCAGATAGTCCCGCACCGCACGTCGAGCCTCCCGCACCGACTGCGCGCGCATCAGTGCGATCGCGGCCCCGACAGACCGGTCCTCCGCCGTCAGCGCCGTCCAGGCGAGGCTCGCGACATACCCCTCCGGCGTGACCCCCGCCGCCCCGAAGGCGTCGCCCGGCAGGACCGGCCCGTGGCGGGTCCAGCGCAGGGGATGGGTCTCCGCGGCCTCGTCCTTGATCCCGATCACCGCACTGCGCTCGGTGAACCGCAGCCAGCCCTCCGGCCCGAGGTATTCCTGCGCATCCAGCGGATTGACCCGCTCGACATAGAGATCCTGATCGTCGAGATAACTCGCCGTCAGCCCCCAGCCCAGCGACGGGTTGCGCCCGATCAGCATGGCCGGAATGCCGGGGATCGTGGCCCCCATCACCGGACCCTCCGCGAGGTCCATCCGGGCCAGCATCCAGATCGCCGGCGCGCTCAGCCGCAGATGCGGATCGCTCGCGAGGAGCGGCGCCCCCCCCGCCGTGCGCGCCCCTGCGGCCGCGAACGCGTTCGAGGCCCCCGCCATCCCCACGGGAGCCACCGGATCGAGCGGATGCAGCGAAGCCCGCCGCCCGGGCTCCGGCGCATACGCCGCCCCATATTCCGGCAACCCCATCAGCGGCGCATTGGGCGATTCCGGCATCAGGTCGCGCACCCGCTCGGGCGACAGATCCACCAGAAGCCGCGCGCGCAGCGCCTCGCGGCTCGCCTGATCGGTCAGTTGCAGCGCCATGAGCTTCTGGACGGCGATGGAATCCGCCGGAACCCAGGGCGCAATCTGCGCATCGAACAGGAAGAACTCGGGCGCACCGCGCCCCAGCGCCTCCTCCTGCACCACCCGCAGCCAGGCATTCACCCCGTCCGCATAGGCCGTCAGCGCGTCGCGCGTCTCGGGCGTCTGCTCGGCCACCGCGGCCTGCGACAGCCCGTAGAGATCGAGCGCGCGCATCAGATGGTCGATCTGAAGCGTGTCGCGGCCGAACAACTCCGACAGCCGCCCCTGCGCCGTGCGCCGCAACACCGTCATCTGCCAGAGCCGGTCCTGCGCATGCACGAACCCCAGCCCGAAAAACGCATCCAGGTCTTCCCCCGCGAGGATATGCGGGATGGCATGCCGGTCGCGCACGATCTCGATGGGCCCCCGCGGGCCCTCCAGCACCAGGTCGCGCTCATACTCCGGCAGGGATTGTCCGGCGAGATAATACCCCAGACCGATCGCGATCAACGCCAGCGCACCCGACAGGATCACGGCGCGCATCAGCCACCGGAACAGAAAAGCCATGCCCGGCCTGCGCCTCCTCGTGCGTCGGTGTCCGCTTGACCCGCTCCGGATAGCAGGCCACTAGAAGCAAGACAACGGATCAGCACAACCTTGGGGGGACACGATGGCGCGTGTGGCGTTTATCGGATTGGGTGTGATGGGATATCCCATGGCCGGACACCTCGCGGCCAGAGGGCACGACGTCACCGTCTACAACCGGACGGGCGCGCGCGCAGAGGCCTGGGTTGCCCAGCATGGCCACCGCGCCGCAGCCACTCCGGCCGCCGCCGCCGAAGGAGCCGAGATCGTCTTTGCCTGCGTCGGCAACGACGACGACCTGCGCGGCGTGACCACCGGCGAGAACGGGGCCTTCCACGGCCTCGCCAAGGGGGCCGTCTTCGTCGATCACACCACCGCATCGGCCTCCATCGCCCGCGAACTCGACACGGCCGCAACGGCTTGCGGCGCACAGTTCATCGACGCCCCGGTCTCCGGCGGCCAGGCCGGTGCCGAGAACGGCGCGCTGACGGTGATGTGCGGCGGCGATGCGTCCGCCTATGCGGTGGCCGAACCCGCGATCCTTTCCTTCGCCAAGGCCTGCCGCCTCATGGGTCCCGCGGGGTCCGGCCAATTGACCAAGATGGTCAACCAGATCTGCATCGCGGGCCTGCTTCAGGGCCTCTCCGAGGCCATGGCCTTCGCCCAGAAGGCCGGTCTCGACGGCGAGGCCGTGCTCGACGTCATCTCTAAGGGGGCCGCCGGCTCCTGGCAGATGGAGAACCGCGGCCGCACCATGCTCGCGGACAAGTTCGATTTCGGCTTCGCCGTCGACTGGATGCGCAAGGATCTCGGCATCTGCCTCGCGGAGGGCAACGCCAACGGGGCCGCCCTGCCCGTGACCGCCCTCGTCGATCAATTCTACAAGGACGTGCAGTCCATGGGCGGAGCGCGCTGGGACACCTCGAGCCTCATCAAGCGGCTGAAATGACGCCCGCGCCGCGCGCGCTCAAGATCGCGCCCTCGATCCTGTCGGCCGATTTCGCCGATCTGGGCCGGGAGGTCCGCGCCATCGAGGCCGCGGGGGCCGACTGGGTCCATGTCGACGTCATGGACGGGCATTTCGTGCCGAACCTCACCATCGGGCCGGTGGTGGCCTCCGCCATCCGCCCGCATGTCCGCACGGTGATGGACGTGCATCTGATGATCGCACCCGCCGACCCCTATCTGGAGGCCTTCGCCAAGGCGGGTGCGGACATCATCACCGTCCACGCCGAGGCCTCGCCCCATCTCGACCGGTCGCTCGCCGCGATCCGGGCCCTCGGCTGCAAGGCCGGCGTGGCCCTCACGCCCTCCACGCCGCCCGAGGCTGTCGCATACGTCCTCGACCGCTGCGACCTGATCCTCGCCATGACCGTCAATCCCGGGTTCGGCGGCCAGTCGTTCCTGACGAGCCAGCTGCCGAAGATCCGCCGCCTGCGCGACATGATCGGCGACCGGCCGATCTGGCTCCAGGTGGATGGCGGCATCACCCGCGACACGGCCCACCTCGTGACCGAGGCGGGGGCCTGCTGTCTCGTCGCGGGATCCGCGGTCTTCGGCGGCGGCCCCGCTGCCTACGGCGACAACATCGCCGCCCTGCGGGCCTCGGCCCTCAGGAATTGAACAGCGCGAGAAAGATCAGCACGGCGGCGGATGCCCCGAAGAGCACGACCCAGAACTTGATGAAGCCCTCGAAGGTCTTCTCGTGGTCGGTGATGTCCATCTCGCCGTGCTTGTGCTCCGGCACCCCATCCTTGTGATCCGCCATCGGTCTCTCCTGCCTCCCGGTGATCCTCGTTCCACCCGCAGATATCTGAACTCCGGCCCCCTGTCAGGCGCAAAAACGGCAAGCCTGTTTCCAGCCCGTTTCCAGCCGCATACCAGCCAGTAAAAACGCAGCCGATTCAACCCCTTGCCTCAGGATTTCCGCCGCCACAGCCAGGCCCCGTCCGGCCCCATCTCCCGCGCCGCCCGCCCCGCCGCACGCAGCCGGTTGAGATGCCCCACCGCCTCCCCCACCGCCAGTCCGTACTCCCCGGCCCCGATCCGCCGCCCGTACAGCGCCTCGAAACACTGGCTCGCCGTCCGCGGCTCCGCCAGCGCCGCGAACAGCCGCGCCTGCGCCCCATCCGCATCCGCAACCAGCGCCTCCAGCCGCGCGCCCACCCCAAAGAACGGCCGCCGGTGCCCCGGCAGGGCCAGCTGCCCCTCCCGCGCAAACGCCCGGAGCCGCTTGCAACTCGCCACCCACTCGCCCACGGAATCCGCTTCCGGTTCAGTGGCATAGACCCCGAGGTTCGAGGTGATCCCCGGCAGGATCTGGTCCCCCGCGATCACCAGATCATGCCCGATCCCCCAGAACGTCGCGTGCTCCGGCGCGTGCCCGTGCCCCATCTCGATCCGCCAGTCCCGCCCGCCGATCCGCAAGATCTCCCCCTGCGAGATCCGCCGGAACCCGAGCGGAAGGGCCGCAACCATGTCGGCATAATTCAACGGCCGCCCCGCTGCCCGCTCCGCCAGCAGCGCCGGGTCCATCCCCGCTGCCCGCCAGAACGCAAGCGTCTCCGGGCTCGGCCGCGCCTGCTCGTCGAGCCGCAGCATCCGCGCGAACAGCCACGCCGTCCGCGTCGTCCAAAGCTCCGCCCCCCGCGCCTGGAACCATCCCGCAAGACCGATGTGATCCGGATGATGATGCGTCACGATCACCCGCCCCACCCTCCGCCCCCGCAGCGGTCCCGACAAGAGCGTCTCCCACACGGCGCGGCAATGCTCGGTGTCGAGACCCGTGTCCACGACCGTCCAGGTCGTCCCCTCCTCGAAGGCATAGACGTTCACGTGATCGGGCCGCATCTGCAAGGGGATGCGCAGCCAAAGCACGCCAGCGGCGATCTCGACCGCGGCCCCGACGGCCGGCGGCTCGAACGGGAACTCCGGCAGCCCTCCGTCCATCATGCCCGCAGGCCCGGCCGGCGTACCGGAACGCCCATTTCCTGGTCCTTTCCCGCTATGCGCGCCTGTCCGATCCCGCTAAGCACGGCCCCGTCGCGACAGCGCGGACCCTAGGCCGGCCGGACCCTGCCGACAAGAACGTTGCCAACTCACCATCGGGGAGCGCATTGGCCGAGATCAACACCATCACGCTCTCCGACAGCCCCCGCGGCCTGCGGGCGGCTTGCGCGATCCTCAACGCCGGCGGGCGCGTCGCGTTTCCGACCGAGACCGTCTACGGGCTCGGGGCGGACGCGCGGCAGGACCGTGCCGTCGCGGGGATCTTTCGCGCCAAGAACCGCCCCGCCTTCAATCCGCTCATCGTCCATCTGGCCGATCTCGCGTCCGCCCGGCGGCTCGCGATGTTCGGGCCCGAGGCCCTCGCCCTCGCGCGGGCATTCTGGCCCGGCCCCCTGACCCTCGTCCTCCCGCGGGCGCAGGCGGCCGGTCTCTCGGATCTCGCCACCGCGGGGCTCGCGACGGTTGCGATCCGCATCCCGGGCCATCCGCTCGCGCTGCGCCTGCTCGAGAGGTTCGCAGGGCCCATCGCAGCCCCTTCCGCCAATCCCTCCGGCGGGGTCAGTCCGACCACCCGCGCCCATGTCCTCGACGGGCTCTCGGGGACCATCGAGGCCGTCTTCGAGGGCGGCGCCTGCCCCGTGGGCGTTGAGTCGACCATCATAGGTGCTGCGGACGCCACCCCAGTCCTGCTCCGCCCGGGCGGCCTGCCGGTCGAGGTCATCGAGAGCGTGCTCGGGCGCGCGCTCGCCGCACCCGCGACCCCGGACATCACGGCGCCCGGCCAGCTCGCCTCCCATTATGCCCCCAGAACCAGCCTGCGCCTGAACGCCTCCGGCCCGGAGGCGTACGAGGCCTGGCTCGGGTTCGGCCCGATAGCGACACTCCGGCCCGGTCTGAACCTCTCGCTTTCGGGCGATCTTGTGGAAGCCGCGGCGAACCTCTTTTCGCACCTGCGCCTCGCCGATGCCGTGGCGGTGGATGCGGGCCTGCTCCAGATCGCGGTGGCCCCCATCCCGGAGACCGGTCTGGGACGGGCCATCAATGACCGTCTGCGCCGCGCCGCAGCCCCCCGGGACTAGCGGCCGATGTCCCCGGGACCGGTCAGGCCCGCCCGCCCTCGGACGACAGCAGCCGCGGATCGATGGACAACTTGCGCAACGCCCCTTCCCACTTCTGGGCATCCTGGGCCGCGAAGACCAGATCGGGGTCCGCAGGGGCGATCAGCCATCCGTTGGCCTGGATCTCGCTCTCGAGCTGACCCGGACCCCAGCCGGAGTATCCGAGCGTCAACAAGGCGCTCGATGGGCCCGATCCCTTCGCGATGTCCTGGAGGACCTCGACGGTCGCGGTCATGGAAAACGCCGCGTTCACCTGCAGACTTGCCCCCTCGACCTCGTAGTCCGAGGAATGCAGCACGAACCCGCGGCCATGCTCAACCGGCCCGCCGAAATGGACCCGCGCCTCGCGCATCTCCGAGGAGGTCGGGATCCGCAGCTGCTTCAGCAGGTCGCGAAATTTCAGCTCGGGGGCCGGCTTGTTGACGATGAGCCCCATGGCACCGTCCGCCGAATGCGCACAGACGAAGATGACCGCGCGGCTGAACCGCTGATCTCCCATGCTCGGCATGGCAACCAGCAGCTTGCCGTCCAGAAAGGGGGCCTCGACGTCGTCCATGCATCGAGTCTAGGGGCCCTGACGGCCCGAATGCAAGCGGCTCCCCCGGCATCGCCGAGTTGTGAGGACTTGTTGACCCGGCCGGGAGTATGTAGCTCGGACCGGTCTTTCCTCGGGAGCCCCATGCGCAGCCTCGTCCTTGCCCTCCTGCTCGGTCTCACCGGACCGTCCCAAGCGGAGATGCCCGTCATCCCGTCGCCCGTAGCGAAGGTGGACTTCATCCACGGCTGGCGCGGACTGGACGGCGTGCATGTGGCGGCGCTCGATATCCAGCTTGCCCCGGGCTGGTATACCTATTGGCGCGTTCCGGGTGCCGCAGGCCTCCCCCCGCAGTTTGACTGGTCCGGTTCGCGCAATCTCGCGGACGTGCGCCATCACTGGCCCCGACCGACGGTTTTCGAGACTTACGGGCAACCGACAATCGGCTACGAGACCAGTCTCGTGATGCCCGTCCTCCTGGTGCCTGAGGGGCCCGACGCGGCGGTGGAGGTCGATCTTCGGATGTTCTTCGGCGTCTGCAAGGACATCTGCATTCCCATGGAGGTGCACCTGACCGCCTCGATGAGGCCGGATACGCCGCCTGCGGGACGTGCGCGCATAGAGGCCGCCCTGGCGGATCGCGGATTGAGCGCCGAGGCCGGCGGGGTTGCCGCGGCCGTCTGCAGGCTCGGACAAGGCCCGAAGGGGCCGCAGATCACGGCGCGCCTCAAGATGCGCGATCGGCCGGCGCAGGCCCCGACCACCGTGATCGAGGCCCCCGGCGCTTCCGGTCTCTGGATCGGCGAGGCAGTCAGTGCGTTATCCGGCCACGAGGTCGTGGCCAGCGCCCGCGTCAGGAAAGGGGATGCCGGACCGATCCTTTTGGACCGATCCGCGCTGCGCATCACGCTGATCGATCGCGATCGCGTGATCGAAATCGAGGGCTGCCCGGCACGGGACTGACCGTGTCGAGGTGCCTCAGGCGGCGCGCTGGCTCTCGTGATCCTGCACTGGCGCCATGACGGGTGCCAGCGCCCGTGCGAGCTGTGCGGCCATGGCTTCGATGGTCGTGGCGGGAAGATCCGCAAACGCCCGGAATTCACCGAGTTCCTCTTCGAGGATGGCGCGGATCTGTACAGAGATTTGGGAAGTCTGCATGGTCATGTCTTTCGTGTTCGCGCGTTGGCGTTCGTCCTGGTCGTGTTCGGACATTATCACAGCAAAATGCGAACTCAAATGCACATCATGGAAAACGGCACTAAAACCGCCTCCGCGCGATCAAATTCCCGTACGCACAACCTGAAGTTTAGAAAAATCCGCGATGGCGCATCAGAACGGCACGTTCTCGGCTGCCGTCACATAGCGCGAGACGACGTTCCGCACGCCCGCCTTCTCGAAGTCCACGGTCAGCTTGTCGCCTTCGACCCGTGAGACCGCGCCATATCCGAACTTTTCGTGAAAGACCCGCGTGCCTATGGCATACGCCCCCTCGGCCACGGCATCGATCACGATGTTTCGCGCCTCGCGCGGCTGCGATGTCGGCCGGGTCGCAGCGCGCGCCTGCAGGCGTTTCCAGCCCGGCGAATTGTAGACATCCGCCTTGGCCGCGGAGTCGGCGAGCGTCGAGGCCACCACCGGTGCCGCCGCCCCGTATCCGCCGCCATAGAGCCCCGGCGGCGTGAGGACCTCGACATGCCCGGCCGGCAACTCGTCGATGAAACGCGACGGCATGGCCGATTGCCACTGGTTGTAGACCCGCCGGTTGGCCGCGAAGCTGATGGTGCAATGTCGCTCCGCGCGCGTGATGCCCACATAGGCGAGGCGCCGCTCCTCCTCGACGCCCTTCAACCCGCTCTCGTCCATCGAGCGTTGTGAGGGAAACAAGCCGTCCTCCCAACCCGGCAGGAAGACGCAGGGAAATTCCAGACCCTTAGCACCGTGCAGCGTCATGATCGAGACCTTGGGTGCCGCCGCGTCAGTCTCGTTGTCCATCACCAGGCTGACATGCTCGAGGAACCCTTGCAGGTTCTCGAACTCGCCCAGCGCCTTGACCAGCTCCTTGAGGTTCTCGAGCCGCCCGGCGGCGTCGGGCGATTTCTCCGCCTGCCACATGCCGGTATAGCCGCTTTCATCGAGCATCTCACCGGCGAGTTCCACATGCCCCGGCGCGCCTGTCCGTACCGCCGCCCCCCAACGGTCGATCTGCGCAACCAGCGCCCCGAGCGCACCCCGCGCCCGCGCCGGCAAGCCGCCCGCCGCAACCAGCGCCCGCGCACCCTCCACCAGCGACAGACCCTGCGCGCGCGCCATGCGGTTGATCTCCTGCACCGCCTTGTCGCCGAGGCCGCGCTTGGGCAGGTTCACGATCCGGTCGAACGCCAGATCGTCCTCCGGGCTGACCGCCAGCCGGAAATACGCCATTGCGTCGCGAATTTCCTGACGCTCATAGAACCGCGGGCCCCCGACCACCCGGTAAGGCAGCCCGATGGTCAGGAACCGGTCCTCGAAGGCCCGCATCTGATGGGTCGCGCGCACCAAAATCGCCATGCCGTCCGGCGAGACCGGGTCGAGCCCCCGGGTGCCGCGCGCAAACGCCTCGATCTCCTCGCCGATCCAGCGCGCCTCCTCCTCGCCATCCCAATGCCCGATCAGCCGCACCTTCTCGCCCTCGGCCACCTCGGTCCAGAGCGTCTTGCCGAGGCGCTTCGCGTTGGAGGCGATCACCCCCGAGGCCGCCGCGAGGATATGCGGCGTCGAGCGATAGTTCTGCTCCAGCCGGATGACCTTCGCGCCCGGAAAATCGGCCTCGAAGCGCAGAATGTTGCCCACTTCCGCCCCGCGCCAGCCATAGATCGACTGGTCGTCGTCGCCCACGCAGGCGATGTTGCGGTACCCGCCCGCGAGCAGCCGCAGCCACAGGTATTGCGCGACGTTGGTGTCCTGATACTCGTCCACCAAGATATAGCGAAACCACCGCTGGTACTGCGCCAGCACATCCGGATGCGCCTGCAATATCGTCACGACATGCAGAAGCAGGTCACCGAAGTCACAGGCGTTGAGCGCCCTAAGCCGGTCCTGATAGGCGGCATAGAGCGCCGCTCCCTGATTGTTGAACGCCCCCGCATCCGCCACGGGCACCCGGTCCGGCGACAGCGCGCGGTTCTTCCACCCGTCGATCAGCCCCGCCAGCATGCGCGGCGGCCAGCGCTTGTCGTCGATGTTCGCGGCCCGGATAAGCTGCCGCAACAGCCGCAACTGGTCGTCGGTGTCGAGGATCGTGAAGGACGATTTCAGCCCGACCAGTTCCGCATGCCGCCGAAGCAGCTTCGTCGAGAGCGAATGGAACGTGCCGAGCCAGGGCATGCCCTCGATCACGCCACCCACCAACTGCCCCACGCGCAGCTTCATCTCCCGCGCGGCCTTGTTGGTGAAGGTAACCGACAGGATCTCGTTCGGCCGCGCCCGCCCGGTGTTGAGAAGATGCGCGATCCGTGCCGTCAGCGCCCGCGTCTTGCCCGTGCCCGCGCCCGCGAGCATCAACAAAGGGCCGTCGAGCGTCTCGACAGCGGCGCGCTGCGCGGGGTTGAGCGCATCGAGATAGGGCGTCGGCCGCGCGGCCGCGCGCTGGGACAGCGGCACGACCGCAGCCTCGAAAGCGTCCGCTTCATCTGGGGCGAAAGGGCACATGGCTAAAAACTAGGGCACCGCGCGCCGAAAGGAAAGCCCGCGTTCGCGATGCGTTCGCCTCACGCAGGCGATTGTTCCGGCCGCAGCCGCCCCGGCTCCGCCTCCCCGCGCAGCACCTGCGCGAGCCAGGCCGCCTCGCGCGCTACGTCGAACTCCGCCTCCACCACCGCACGTCCCGCAAGGCCCATGCGCCGGCACATCTCCGGATCGGACAACAGCCGCCCCAACCGTTCAGCGAGCGTCGCCACATCCCCGGGCGGAACCAGAAAGCCCGTCTCGCCGTCGCGCACCAGCTCCGACACGCCGCCTACCTGGCTCGCGATCACCGGGATCCGGCTCGCCATCGCCTCCATCAGCACCACCGGCACCCCTTCGGCGAAACTCGGGAGCACCAGCATGTCGGCTACCTCCAGCAGACGCGCGACCTCGTCCTGGCTGCGATATCCCGCGAAATCGACCCGCCCGCTCAGGTCCGGCGTCGCGGCCTGCGCCTCGAGCCCCTTTCGCCCCGCGCCATCGCCCACGATCGTCAGCCGCGCATCCGGATGGGCCGCAGCCGCCTGCGCAAACGCCTCGAGGAGCAAGGGCACCCCCTTCACCGGATCGAGACGCCCGACAAACAGGACGTGTTTGCCGAAACCCTCCCGCGGCTTGGTCCCATAGCGCGCGGAGTCCACTCCGCAATGAACGATGGCGATCTTCGGCCAATGCATAGGATCCGAGAACAGCATGAGTTGCGACCGGCAGAAATGGCTGATCGCCACCACCCGAGCCGCTCGCGCGATCTTTAGATCGATCCGCCATTTCTCCGGCGCGAAGAACAGCGCGGGCCCATGCTCGGTGAAACTGAAGGGGATGCCCGACATCACGCTCGCGAGCATCGCGACCGTGCAGCTCGAATCGCCGAAATGGTTGTGGAGATGCGTGAT
>JBBQYB010000022.1:0-31503 GCA_038209095.1 Rhodobacterales bacterium | reverse complement strand
CCTTGTGGTGCCGGCGGTCCGTCCGCCCGGTCTGCTTCTAGCGCGTCGATCGCCGCAGCGCGAGCCAAGAGACGCCGCGCTCGATCCGCATGCAGGTTCTCCACGATCCGTCCGTCGACGACGCCCACCCCCTCGCCCTGGTCGCGTGCCGCCTCGAACGCCGCGACCTCCGCACGTGCCGCCGCCCGTTCCGCGGCACTCGGCGCGAAAACCTCGTTCGCCACCGCAATCTGGCCGGGATGGATCAGCGTGACCCCGTCGAACCCCATCGCGCGGCCCTCCACGCAATGCGCGCGCAGCCCCTCCAGGTCCCGAAACTTACCGAAGACCCCGTCGAGACAGACCAGCGCCTCCGCCCGCGCCGCCAGCAGACACAGCGAAAGCGCCGTCGCGAGCGGCCCGCGACCGTCGCCGGCCCCGAGATCCTTCGCGAGATCGTTCGTGCCCATCACGAACCCCGCGAGCCGCGGATGGGATGCCGCGATCTCGGCCGCCCTCAGCACCGCGCGCGGCGTCTCCATCATGACCCAGAGCCGCACCCCGGCCGCAGCCCCCTCTGCCTCCATCCGCGCGACGCTTTGCGATACGTCGTCCGCGCCCTCCACCTTCGGCACGAGGATCCCGTCGGGCCCGGCCGGACAGATCGCGGCCATGTCCGCCGCGCAGTCGTGGGTCCCGAGCCCGTTCACCCGCACCAGGACCCGCCGCCCGCCAAAGCCGCCCTCGCGCACCGTCTGCGCCACCAGATCCCGCGCGCGCGCCTTCTCGGACGGCGTGACCGCATCCTCCAAATCGAGGATCAGCGCATCCGCCGCCAGATCCCGCGCCTTCCCGAGTGCGCGCGGATTGGACCCCGGCATGTACAGAACCGACCGCCAGGGCTGGATCTCATGCTCCATCGGACCCTCTCGTGACGGCAATTCCTCCGCCGGTTACCAAAGCACGCTCCGATGACGCCCCGCAAGGGACCCGCCCCCGGCCCGAAGCCCGCCCCGCCCGCGTTAACTTAATCTTGGTTAATCGCGGGCAGACTGGCCCCGGATCGGGATGGCCGCTCTCACGAAGGATGCCTCCAGCCCGGCGAAGACACTGCAGCCCCGCGGGGGTCTGCGCCGGGCGATTTGGCCCGGCGGCGTCCCCGCCCGAAGCAAAAGGACGCCGATCGAATGCACACCTCTCTCAAATCCGTCTGCGCCGCCGCAGCCCTCACCGCCCTCTCGGCCCTCCCCGCCGTCGCCGAAGGCCGGTCCCAGCCCTGTGCTGAACGCACGCAGGTGGTCGAACGCCTCGCGGAGAAATACGGCGAGACCCTCCAGAGCGTCGGCATGCATTCCAACAACGGCGTCCTCGAAGTCTATGCCTCCAAAAAGACCGGCAGCTGGACGATCCTCGTCACCAGCCCCGACGGCAAGACCTGCCTGATCGCCGCGGGCCAGATGTGGGAAAACGACGTGACCCCGCTGACGAAGCCCGGCAAGGACGCCTGATCCCCCGCCCCGGCCCGGTGCCTCCCGGGCCGGACCTCACGTCAGGGCATCCCAGATCAGCTTCGATCCCGTCGCGAGCAACAGCGCGTAGGTGATCCGGAAGAACCAGACCTCCGGCACGACCCGGTGCGCCCAGACCCCGAGGACGACGCCGCCGACGGCCACCGGCGCCAGATAGAGATTGGCGCGCGCCGTCTCCGCCGTGAACATGCCCAGGGCCACATAAGGGCCGAACTTCAGCAGGTTGACCCACCAGAACACCACTACGGTCGTCGCCTGATACTGCGTCTTGTCCAGCGGATTGGCCAGCAGATACATCGACGCGGGCGGCCCGCCCGCATGGCTCACGAAACTCGTGAACCCGCTGACCCCACCCCAGAACAGACCCTGCGCCGGACTGCCGGCCCCGGCGCGCGGCGTGATCCACCGAGCCTGCTTGAGCATCTGGAACACGACGAACCCGATCGCGACCGTCCCCACGATCAGCCTCACGCCGTCGGTACTCACGGAATGAAACACCGCCCAGCCCACCAGGATCCCCGGGATCGCCCCCGCCATCAGCACCCGTGCATGCGGCCAGCTCCACTGCCGCCAGAAGGACCGCATCCCGGTCACGTCCATCATCATCAAAAGCGGCAGCATCAGCCCCACCGCCTGCGCGGGCTCCATCACCAGGGCCAGCAACGGGGCCGCGGCAAAGGCCCCGTTCGAGCCGAAACCGCCCTTCGAGACGCCCGCGAACAGGACCGCCGGCACGGCGAAGGCAAAGAATATGGCGTCGAGTTCCAGGGTTTCGTCCCGTTTTTCTTCCGCCGCCCTCGGGATCCCGCGCCCGCACGCTTCGGCTTTCCGGCTTGCTTTGTGCGGCGCAAGGGTCTAGCCAGCCCCGGTTTTCGCACCTCAACGGGAGAGATGGGCAAATGGCAAGATCGAAGATCGCGTTGATCGGGGCGGGGCAGATCGGCGGCACGCTCGCCCATCTCGCGGCCATCAAGGAACTTGGCGACGTGATCCTGTTCGACATCGCCGAAGGCACCCCCCAGGGCAAGGCGCTCGACATCGCCCAGAGCGCGCCGGTGGGCAGGTTCGACACCGGCCTGCGCGGCGCGAACGCCTACGCCGACATCGCCGGAGCGGACGTCTGCATCGTCACCGCCGGCGTCGCGCGCAAGCCCGGCATGTCCCGCGACGACCTTCTCGGCATCAACCTCAAGGTCATGAAATCCGTGGGCGAGGGCATCGCCGCCCACGCCCCCGACGCCTTCGTCATCTGCATCACCAACCCGCTCGACGCCATGGTCTGGGCCCTGCGCGAGTTCTCCGGCCTGCCCCGGCACAAGGTCTGCGGCATGGCGGGCGTGCTCGATTCCGCGCGCTTCCGCCATTTCCTCGCCGACGAATTCGACGTCTCGGTCAAGGACGTCACCGCCTTCGTGCTCGGCGGCCACGGCGACACGATGGTGCCGCTCACCCGCTATTCCACCGTCGCGGGCATCCCGCTGCCAGATCTCGTGAGCATGGGCTGGACCACCCAGGAGAAACTCGACGCCATCGTCCAGCGCACCCGCGACGGCGGCGCCGAGATCGTGGGCCTGCTCAAGACCGGCTCCGCCTTCTACGCCCCCGCGGCTTCCGCCATCGAGATGGCCGAGGCCTATCTCAAGGACCAGAAACGCGTCCTGCCCTGTGCCGCCAACCTCGACGGCCAGTACGGCCTCTCGGACATGTACGTGGGCGTGCCCACCGTCATCGGCTCGGGCGGCATCGAGCGCGTGGTCGAGATCGCCCTCAACAAGTCCGAAAAGGCGATGTTCGACAAGTCCGTCGACGCCGTGCGCGGCCTCGTCGACGCCTGCAAGGCCATCGACCCGACGCTGACCTGACCCTGCGGGCCATGAGATCCCGCAGGATCGCCACGGCCCTCGTCCTTGCGGCCTGCGTAATCCTCGCAGGCCCGCCCGCGCACGCCCAGGATCAGCCCCAGCCGCCCGAAGCTTCCGGCCCCGCGATCCCGGTCGGGACCGGGACCGTCTCCGACGCCGACATCGCCGACCGCATCGACGGCATCCTCGACGCCGTGACCGCCTTCGACGGGGTCACGCGCGATGTCTCCTCCGGCGTCGTCACCCTCTCGGGCACGGTCCCGGAAACCACCGACATCGACCGCCTCGACGGCATCGTCGGCCGGATCGAGGGCGTGGTCGCCGTCGAGAACGCCGTCGAGGCCTCGAGCGACGTGACTGAGCGCCTGACCCCGGCCATCGGGCGCATCGGCGAGCGCCTGCGCCAGACGATCGCCTTCCTGCCGCTCCTTGCCATCGGCTTCGGCACGCTCCTCGCCATCAGCGCGCTCGGCTGGCTCCTGACCCGCAGCGACCGCCTCTTCACCCGCGTGGCCCCCAACGCCTTCATCGCCGAGATCCTGCGCACCGTCGTGCGCTTCTTCTTCGTCTTCGCGGGCATCGTGGTGGCCCTCGATCTGATGGGGGCGACGGCACTCCTCGGCACGCTGCTCGGGGCCGCGGGCATCATCGGCCTCGCGGTGGGCTTCGGCGTGCGCGACACCATCGAAAACTTCGTGGCCTCCGTCATGCTCAGCGTGCGCCAGCCCTTCTCGCCCAACGATCTCGTGGAGATCGAGGGCGAGACCGGCAACGTCATCCGCCTCACCTCGCGCGCGACGATCCTGCTTTCCCCCGACGGCAACCACGTCCGCCTGCCCAACGCCGCGGTCTTCAAGAGCAAGATCATCAACTACACCCGCGAGCCCCAGCGCCGCTTTCTGTTCGAACTCGGCGTCGATTCCGACGCGGATCTCGCCGGGGCCCGCGACACCGGCCTCGCGGCGATCCGCGCGCTCAGCTTCGTGCTCGACACGCCAGCCCCCGCCGCCTGGATCGAGCGCGTGGGCGACAGCAACGTCGTCCTCCAGTTCAGCGGCTGGATCGACCAGCGGCAGACCGACTATGCGCAGGCCCGCGGCGAATCCATCCGCATCGCGAAAAAGGCCCTCGAGGCCCAGGGCTTCGGTTTGCCCGAGCCGATCTACCGCGTCCGCCTCGACCAGGCCGCTGCAGCCCATGCGCCCAACCCCGCCGAGCCGACGCGCAGGCCCGCGCCCGCCCCGCCGCCCGACCCCGCCTCCGCCGCAGCCCCCAAGGACGAGACGATCGAGCGCAAGGTCGATGCCGACCGCCGCGCGGGCTCAGCCACCGATCTGCTCAACCCCGATGCGCTCACCGGCGACTGACCCACCGCTGCGAATCACCTGAGGTGCTACCCCGGGAGCCGCTTGCTATCTCTGTGATCACACGACTTTTTGCTGTGATCACGAAAACCCCTTTTCCCGCACTTCAAGCCCGACCCCGCGTTATTCGTTTGAAAAACGCCCCCCGCAGGCCTTAGAACGCCGCCAGTGCAGGAAGTCGTGCCCCACCGGGTCGAGAGGCGACAGATGAACATCCACGAATACCAGGCCAAACAGCTCCTCAAGACCTACGGTGCCCCCGTCTCGGACGGCCGGATCGTGCTCAAGGCCGACGAGGCCAAGACCGCCGCGGGCGAACTTGACGGCCCCGTCTGGGTCGTCAAGGCCCAGATTCACGCCGGCGGCCGCGGCAAGGGCAAGTTCAAGGAAGCCTCCGCCGGCGACAAGGGCGGCGTGCGCATTACCAAATCCGTCTCCGACGCCGCCGAGGAAGCCCAGAAGATGCTGGGCCGCACCCTCGTCACCCACCAGACCGGCCCCGCCGGCAAGGTCGTCAACCGCGTCTACATCGAGGACGGGGCCGGCATCGCCCGCGAACTCTATCTCGCCCTCCTCGTAGACCGCGCCACGTCGCGCATCTCCTTCGTCGTCTCCACCGAAGGCGGCATGGACATCGAGGAGGTGGCAGCCTCGACCCCCGACAAGATCCTCAGCTTCTCCGTCGACCCGGCGTCGGGCATCTCCGGCTTCCACGGCCGCCGCGTCGCCTTCGCCCTCGGGCTCGAGGGCCGTCAGATCAGGCAATGCGTCGATCTCATCGACAAGCTGTTCCGGCTCTTCGTCGAGCGCGACTGCGAGATGCTGGAGATCAACCCGCTCATCGTCACCGACGCCGGGGATCTCAAGTGCCTCGACGCCAAGATGGGCTTCGACGGCAACGCCATGTACCGCCAGCCCGGCATCATGGCCCTGCGCGACGAGACCGAAGAAGACCCCAAGGAACTCGCCGCCTCGAAATTCGACCTCAACTACATCGCCCTCGACGGCGAGATCGGCTGCATGGTCAACGGCGCGGGCCTCGCCATGGCCACCATGGACATCATCAAGCTCTACGGCTCCGAGCCCGCGAACTTCCTCGATGTCGGCGGCGGCGCCACCACCGAAAAGGTCACCGAGGCGTTCAAGATCATCACCTCCGACCCCCAGGTGAAGGGCATCCTCGTCAACATCTTCGGCGGCATCATGCGCTGCGACGTCATCGCCGAAGGCGTGATCGCCGCCGTCAAGGAAGTCGGCCTCACCGTCCCCCTCGTCGTCCGCCTCGAGGGCACCAATGTCGAACTCGGCAAGAAGATCCTTAACGAGAGCGGCCTCGCCGTCATCGCCGCCGACGATCTGGCGGACGCCGCCGAGAAGATCGTCAAGGCGGTGAAGGGAATAGGCTAGATTCGATGAAACGGGTGACCTTCGATATCGACGACGCGCTGCTCGCGCAGGCCGAGCGGCTAGCTGCCGAGCGTGGGGTAAGCATCGGGTCGATGCTCCACGATCTGCTGGCGCGCGAGACCGGCGCGGCCAAGGACGCTGGCTCCGATGCGCGGCGGCGCATGGGAGAGATGGCGCGGCAAACGGACATCCCCCGGCGGATGATCCCCTGGACACGCGAGGAACTCTACGACCGTGATGTTTCTGGATACGAACGTGGTGATCTACGCGGCGACCGGCATGAGTGACGCGCCCGCAAAGCACGCCATCGCCGCAGACCTCGTTTCAGGTCCGGCTTTCGGCATATCCGCGCAGGTTCTCGCCGAATTCGTTAGCGTCGCGCGCCGAAAGACGACCCCGGCTCTCGGCGAAGACCAGATCGAGCGCTGGCTGTCGGAACTCGAAGTTCAGAACCCGCTGCCCGTCGACGCAGCGATCGTGATGCGCGGTCGCGCCATTTCCGCCGAGCATCAACTCAACTACTACGACGGCGCGATCCTCGCTGCCGCCGAGCGTCTTGGCTGTGACACCGTCCTCAGCGAAGACATGAGCCATGGCCGGACTTACGGCAGCGTCACGGTGACAAACCCGTTCAAGGAAATCTAGATGGCCATCCTCATCGACGAAACCACCAAGGTCATCTGCCAGGGCCTCACCGGCTCCCAGGGCACCTTCCACTCCGAGCAGGCCATCGCCTACGGCACGAAGATGGTCGGCGGCGTCACCCCCGGCAAGGGCGGCGGCACCCATATCGGCCTGCCGATCTTCAACACCGTGGCCGAGGCCCGCGCGAGAACCGGTGCCACAGCCAGCGCGATCTACGTGCCTCCCCCCTTCGCCGCCGACGCCATACTCGAGGCCATCGACGCGGAAATCGAGCTGATCGTCTGCATCACCGAGGGCATCCCGGTGCTCGACATGATGAAGGTCAAGCGCGCGCTCATGGGCTCGAAATCCATCCTCATCGGCCCGAACTGCCCCGGCGTCATCACGCCCGACGCCTGCAAGATCGGCATCATGCCCGGCCATATCCACAAGCGCGGCAGCGTCGGCGTCGTCTCGCGCTCGGGCACCCTCACCTACGAGGCCGTGGGCCAGACCACCGCCGCGGGCCTCGGGCAATCCACCTGCGTGGGCATCGGTGGCGACCCGATCAAGGGCACCGAACATATCGACGTGCTCGAATGGTTCCTCGCGGACGACGAGACCGAATCCATCATCATGATCGGCGAAATTGGGGGTGCTGCCGAAGAAGAAGCCGCCCAGTTCGTCAAGGACGAAGCCAAGCGTGGCCGCTCCAAGCCCATGGCGGGCTTCATCGCGGGGCGCACCGCGCCAAAGGGCCGCCGCATGGGCCACGCCGGCGCCATCGTCGCCGGCGGCAAGGGCGACGCCGAGAGCAAGATCGAGGCCATGAAATCCGCCGGCATGATCGTCGCCGACAGCCCCGCCGGCCTCGGCCAGGCGGTGCTCAAGGCGCTGGGGCGCTAACCGAAGGCACATAGCCATGGTCCTCGTGAGCCACGACCGGGAATTCGTCTTCCTCAAGACGCGCAAGACGGCCGGCACCTCCATCGAGATGCTGCTCGAACCCTTCTGCGCCCCAAAGGGCCACGTCGTCACCGAGGCCACGCCCTGCCTGCGCACGCGCGCCGGCATCGTCGGGCGGCGCATCCTGCCCGCCCCGGAACGCCGGTTCTTCCGCCGCTTCTTTCCCGACTGGCGCAACCACATGGCGGCCGTGCACGTGGCAAAGCTGCTCGGCCCGCGCCGATGGAACCGCTACACCAAGATCTCGAGCGTGCGCGACCCGTTCGACCGCATGGTCTCGGCCTTTCACTGGCACACCCCGGATCTCGATCCCGCGCGCGGCATCCCCGACCAGTTCCGCGACTTCCTGCGCGGCAAATGGCCCAACGACGACGTGATCGTCTCCGTCGACGGCCGGATGGTCGTGGACCACTTCATCCGCTTCGAATTCATCCGCGAGGATCTCGCGATGGTCGCCGATCGGCTCGGCCTTGAAATCGACCTCGGCGACTTGCCACATGCCAAGGACCACAAGGCCCGGCGCATGGCGAAATCCATCGACGCCTACTACGATGACGACGCGATCCAGATCGTCCGGGACCGGATGGCCTGGGTCTTCGACAATTTCGACTATCCCCGGTCCCCGACCCCATCCAGCTCCGAGAAGGCGCCATGACCGAACAATCCCAGACCGCGGTCTTCCATTCCTCGTCCTTCCTGTCCGGCCCCAACGCCGACTACATCGAGGCGCTCCAGGCCCGCTACGCCGAGGATCCCGCCAGCGTGGACGAAAGCTGGCAGGCCTATTTCGCGGGCCTGAACGAGACCGGCGCGGATGCCGCCGCCGCGGCCCATGGCCCGAGCTGGGCGCGCACCGACTGGCCGCCCGTCCCGAACGACGAACTCACCGCCGCCCTCGACGGCCAGTGGGGCCCCGACACCGCCACGGGCATCGCCGGCAAGGTCAAGGCAAAGGCCGCGGAAAAGGGCTTCTCCCTCTCCGAGGCCCAGGTCCAGCAGGCCGTCCTCGACAGCCTGCGCGCGCTGATGATCATCCGCGCCTACCGCATCCGCGGCCATCTCATCGCCGATCTCGACCCGCTGAACCTCGCGGAGTCTGTGCCGCATCCCGAACTGCGCGCGGAATCCTATGGCTTCGCCGAAGCCGACATGGACCGCCCGATCTTTCTCGACAACGTGCTGGGCCTCCAGACCGGCAACATGCGCCAGATCATGGAGATCCTGAAGCGCACCTATTGCGGCACCTTCGCGCTCCAGTACATGCACATCTCCAACCCTGAACAGGCCGCCTGGCTCAAGGAGCGGATCGAGGGCTACGGCAAGGAAATCCGCTTCACCCAGAACGGTCGCCGCGCGATCCTCAACAAGCTCGTCGAGGCCGAGGGCTTCGAGAAGTTCCTCCAGGTCAAGTACACCGGCACCAAGCGTTTCGGGCTCGACGGCGGCGAGAGCCTGATCCCCGCCATGGAGCAGATCATCAAGCGCGGCGGCGCCCTCGGCGTCGAGGAGATCGTCATCGGAATGCCGCACCGCGGCCGGCTCTCCGTGCTCGCCAACGTCATGGAAAAACCCTACCGCGCCATCTTCAACGAATTTCAGGGCGGCAGCTTCAAGCCCGAGGAGGTCGAGGGCTCCGGCGACGTGAAATACCACCTCGGCGCCTCTTCGGACCGCGCCTTCGACGGCAATTCGGTCCACCTCTCGCTCACCGCCAACCCCTCCCACCTCGAGGCGGTCAACCCCGTCGTGCTCGGCAAGGTCCGCGCCAAGCAGGCCCAGGCCCAGGACGCCGACCGCACCAGGGTCCTGCCTGTCCTGCTGCACGGCGACGCCGCCTTCGCGGGCCAGGGCGTGGTCGCGGAATGCTTCGGCCTCTCCGGCCTCAAGGGCCACCGCACCGGCGGCACGATCCACCTCGTCGTGAACAACCAGATCGGCTTCACCACGGCGCCGATGTACTCGCGCTCCTCGCCCTACCCCACCGACATCGCCCTCATGGTCGAGGCCCCGATCTTCCACGTCAACGGCGACGATCCGGAGGCGGTGGTCCACGCCGCCCGCGTCGCCACCGAATTCCGCCAGATGTTCAACAAGGACGTGGTGATCGACATCTTCTGCTACCGCCGTTTCGGGCACAACGAGGGCGACGAGCCCATGTTCACCCAGCCCCAGATGTACACCGCCATCAAGGCCCACAAGACCACGCTGCAACTCTACACCGAACGCCTCGTGCGCGACGGCTTGATCCCCGAGGGCGAGATCGAGGACATGAAGGCCGCCTTCCAGGCCCATCTAAACCAGGAATTCGAGGCCGGCCGCGACTTCCGCCCCAACAAGGCCGACTGGCTCGACGGCCGCTGGGCCGGTCTCGCCAAACAGGAAGGCCGCTACCAGCGCGGCAAGACCGCAGTCGAGGCCGCCCGGCTGAAGAAGGTCGGCACCGCCCTCACCCGCCTGCCCGACGGCTTCAAGGCCCACAAGACCGTCCTGCGCATGCTCGAGGCCAAGCGCACCATGATCGAGAGCGGCGAGGGCATCGACTGGGCCACCGCCGAGGCGCTCGCCTTCGGCACCCTCCTGCTTGAGGGCTACCCGGTCCGCCTCTCCGGCCAGGACGTGATGCGCGGCACCTTCTCCCAGCGCCATTCGGGCATCATCGACCAGGACACCGAGGAGCGCTACCTGCCGCTCAACCACATCGACGCGGGTCAGGCCGCCTACGAGGTGGTGGATTCCATGCTCTCGGAATATGCCGTGCTCGGCTACGAGTACGGCTTTTCGCTCTCCGAACCCAACGCCCTCGTCCTCTGGGAGGCGCAGTTCGGCGACTTCGCCAACGGCGCCCAGATCATGATCGACCAGTTCATCAGTTCCGGCGAATCGAAGTGGCTGCGCATGTCGGGCCTCGTGCTCCTGCTGCCCCACGGCTACGAGGGCCAGGGCCCCGAGCATTCCTCCGCCCGCCTCGAGCGGTTTCTCCAGATGTGCGCCGGCGACAACTGGATCGTGGCGAACTGCACCACGCCCGCCAACTACTTCCACATCCTGCGCCGCCAGCTTCACCGCAGCTTCCGCAAGCCGCTGATCCTGATGACGCCCAAATCCCTGCTGCGCCACAAGCTCGCGGTCTCGAAAACCTCCGACCTCGCCAAGGGGTCGAGTTTCCACCGCGTGCTCTGGGACGACGCGCAATACGGCAACTCAGAGACCGAACTTGCCCCCGACGACAAGATCCGCCAGGTCGTGATCTGCTCGGGCAAGGTCTACTACGACCTCCTGGAGGAGCGCGACGCCCGCGGCATCACCGACGTCTACCTCCTGCGGCTCGAACAGTTCTATCCCTTCCCAGCCCTCTCGCTCACCAAGGAGCTCAGCCGCTTCAAGGACGCGCGCGTCGTCTGGTGCCAGGAGGAGCCCAAGAACCAGGGCGGCTGGACCTTCGTCGAGCCGAACCTCGAATGGGTCCAGGGCCGCATCGGCTCGAAACACACCCGCCCGGTCTATGTCGGCCGGCCCGCCGCGGCCTCGCCCGCCACCGGTCTCGCCCGGCTGCACAAGGAGCAGCAGGCGGCCATCGTGGACGAAGCCCTCACCGTGACCAAGGAACGCTGACCCCATGACCGACATTCGCGTACCAACCCTGGGGGAGAGCGTCTCCGAGGCCACCGTCGCCACCTGGTTCAAGAAGGTCGGCGATGCCGTTGCCGTGGACGAGATGCTCTGCGAGCTGGAAACCGACAAGGTCACCGTCGAGGTCCCCGCCACCGCCGCAGGCGTCCTCTCCGAGATCGTCGCGGCCGAGGGTGCCACCGTCGCCGTCGACGCCCTCCTCGCCACCATCTCCGAAAAGGCCGATGCCATGCCCGCCCCCAAGGCTGCCCCGAAGGCTTCCGCACCGGCCGAACCCGAGGCCGCAGCCAGGACCGTCGACGTCCTCGTGCCCGCCCTCGGCGAGAGCGTCACCGAGGCGACCGTCGCCACCTGGTTCAAGGCCCCGGGCGACACCGTGGCCCAGGACGAGATGCTCTGCGAACTCGAGACCGACAAGGTCTCGGTCGAGGTGCCCTCGCCCGCCGCGGGCGTGCTCTCCGAAATCCTCGCCGAGGCGGGTGCCACGGTCGGCGCGGGCGGCAAGCTCGGCCTCATCGCGACCGATGCCAAGGCCGGGACCGGCAGCAAGCCCGCCCCCAAGGCCATCGACGCCGGCCCCGAGGAGCCGAAGGCCCGCGACATCGAGGACGCCCCGGCCGCGAAAAAGCTGATGGCCGACAAGGGGCTGACCCCGGCCGACATCAAGGGCACCGGACGCGACGGGCGCATCATGAAGGAGGACGTGCTCAAGGCCGAGGCCCGCCCGGCCAGCGCGCCCGCCCGCGCGCCCGAACCCTCCGCGATCCCCCGCGCCCCCATCCCCGCCGAGGACGCCGCTCGCGAGGAACGGGTCAAGATGACCCGCCTGCGCCAGACCATCGCGCGCAGGCTCAAGGAGGCGCAGAACACCGCCGCCATGCTCACCACCTACAACGAGGTGGACATGACCGGCGTGATGGAGCTGCGCACCGAGTACAAGGACCTCTTCGAGAAAAAACACGGCGTCAAGCTCGGCTTCATGTCCTTTTTCACCAAGGCTTGCTGCCACGCCCTGCGCGAGGTCCCCGAGGTGAACGCCGAGATCGACGGCACCGACGTCGTCTACAAGAACTTCGTCCACATGGGAATCGCGGTGGGTACCCCCACCGGCCTCGTCGTGCCCGTGGTGCGCGACGCCGACCGCATGGGCTTTGCCCAGATCGAGAAGAAGATCAACGAGCTTGGCCTGCGCGCCCGCGACGGCAAGCTCTCCATGGCCGAGATGCAGGGCGGCACCTTCACCATCTCCAACGGCGGCGTCTACGGCAGCCTCATGTCCTCGCCGATCCTGAACCCGCCCCAGTCCGGCATCCTCGGCATGCACAAGATCCAGGAGCGCCCCATGGTCCTCAAGGGCCAGATCGTCCCCCGCCCGATGATGTACCTCGCCCTCAGCTACGATCACCGCATCGTCGACGGCAAGGGCGCCGTGACCTTCCTCGTCCGCGTCAAGGAGGCGCTGGAGGATCCACGGCGGCTGCTGATGGATCTCTGACGCTCCCGGACCGCGCCGGCGGAGCGAGATCACCTGCCCCGGCGCACCCGCGCTGGGCCCTCCGGCCAGAGCCTTCGGCAAAGGATGCGGAGCCTCTCCCGACTTCAGAGGTCTTTGAAAATCTCACGAATGGCAATTGCCAGTCCCGGCGGATCAAGCACAAGGGCGCCATCATGGAGGACCTCAACCTCGATCCGACCCTCGTCGGTACGGTGATGATGGATGACAACCTGCGTGTCGGTGTCGATGATGAGGTAATGCCGCACACTCGGCAGCATAAAATAGCGTGAAAGCTTGACGCCCCGGTCCACTCCGCGGCTCGACGGAGAAACCACTTCGACCACGATAATCGGGTCCACGACCTCGATCGCATCTCCCGGCAGGGGCGCTCCGCACCGGACCATTGCGTCAGGCTCATAGACGGTCCGGTCGTCGATCCTGACCGCCATCCCGTCAGTCATGACCCTGCACGGGAGATCTCGCGCGCCGATGGCACCGGACAGGGCAATCGCCGTGTTGAGCTTGGCCAGATTGTGGCTTGCCCGCTCCGGAGCCATCCCGACGACCGTGCCATTGTCGAGCTCGAACCGACCCGACTGCTGTTCCAGTGCCCAGGCAATGAACTCATCGGCGGTGAACTCGGTCTGTCTCGGCTGTTCCATCGCCTGTCCTCCGCTCTGTCGATTGATCATCCTACCACCGCCATCAGATCCTTGCGACATCCAGATAGGCGCCAACAGTCCATCAGAAATTTGCTTTCACATCACAGATCAGGGCGACTGATGCTTTCCTCCACTTTTCGAGCCCCATTGACGCGCAACAGGCGAAAAGGCCGCGATACAGCTTTCATATTCGCGTCTCTTGCGGCAAATGCTTTCCGGGAAGCGACAGCCGAAAAGCCCGAACATGACCCCCGAACTCACCGCCCTCGCCCTCGCCACCCTGCTCCTGCTCGCGCAATTCCTGCACGTCGCCACCCTCGCGAACCTCGAGATCGGCCAGGGCTATTTCCTCGGCCCGCGCGACGCAGCCCCCGACCGCCCGCTCTCCACCCGCACGGCCCGCTTGGAGCGTGCCTACAAGAACATGCGCGAATGGCTCCTCCCGTTTGCCATCGCAGCAGGGCTCGCCACCGCCACCGGCTCCACCCCCGTCACCGCCGCCTGCGCCTGGATCTTCCTCGCCGCACGCGTTCTCTACATCCCCGCCTACACCTTCGGCTGGGTGCCTTGGCGGTCGGTGATCTGGCTGGTTGGCTTCCTCGCCACGGCTGTTATGATCTCGGCTGCGCTCGTCTGAGGGACTGGCAAACGCGATCACGTCTTTTATATAACGATTACAATATCTTGATGGGCGTCACATCGTGTGACGCCTCCGCTGCGCATCGAAAGGACCACCCATGGCCGAGTTTGACGTCATCATCATCGGCGCCGGCCCCGGCGGCTACGTCTGCGCCATCCGCTGCGCCCAGCTCGGCCTCAAGACCGCCTGCGTCGAGGGCCGCGAGACCCTGGGCGGCACCTGCCTCAACGTCGGCTGCATCCCTTCCAAGGCCATGCTCCACGCCTCCGAGATGTACCACGAGGCCACCGAGAACTTCGAGAAGATGGGCCTCATGGGTGCGGCCCCCAGGATCGACCTGCCGAAAATGCTCGCCTACAAGCAGTCCTCCGTGGACGGCAACACCAAGGGCATCGAATTCCTCTTCAAGAAGAACAAGGTCACCTGGCTCAAGGGCTGGGCCACCCTCCCCGCCCCCGGCGAGGTCAGGATCGGCGATGAGACCCACAAGGCCAGGAACATCGTCATCGCCACCGGCTCCGAGGCGGCCAGCCTCCCCGGCGTCACCATCGACGAGAAAACCGTCGTCACCTCCACCGGCGCCCTGACCCTGGCGGAGGTCCCCAAATCCATGGTCGTCATCGGGGCCGGCGTCATCGGCCTCGAGATGGGCTCGGTCTACGCCCGCCTCGGCGCGCAGGTGACCGTGATCGAATACCTCGACCAGATCACCCCCGGCATGGACCTCGAGGTCTGCAAGGCCTTCCAGAAGCTCCTCACCAAACAGGGCCTCACCTTCATCCTCGGCGCCGCCGTCCAGGGCGTCGAGACCGCCGAGGGCAAATCCAAGGTCACCTACAAACTCCGCAAGGACGACACCGAAGCCACCGTCGAGGCCGACGTCGTCCTCGTCGCCACCGGCCGCAAACCCTTCGTCAAGGGCCTCGGCCTCGAAGACCTCGGTGTCGCCATGACCAAGCGCGGCCAGATCGAGGTCGATGCAAGCTGGCGCACCAACGTCCCCGGCCTCTACGCCCTCGGCGACGTCATCGCCGGCCCCATGCTCGCCCACAAGGCCGAGGACGAGGGCATGGCCGTCGCCGAGACCCTCGCCGGCCAGCACGGCCACGTGAACTACGGCGTCATCCCCGGCGTGATCTACACCTCCCCCGAGGTTGCCAACGTCGGCGCCACCGAAGAACAGCTCAAGGAGGCCGGCCACGCCTACAAGGTCGGCAAGTTCCCCTTCATGGGCAACGCGCGGGCCAAGTCCCATTTCGCCGGCGAAGGTTTCGTCAAGATCCTCGCCGACGCCGCCACCGACCGCATCCTCGGGGCCCATGTCATCGGCCCCATGGCGGGCGATCTCATCCACGAGGTCTGTGTCGCGATGGAATTCGGAGCCTCCGCGGAGGATCTCGCCCGCACCTGCCACGCCCATCCCACCTTCTCGGAGGCGATGCGCGAGGCCGCACTCGCCTGCGGCGACGGGGCCATCCACGCCTGAGCTCAGTACGCGCCGCGCTTGTCGAACAGGCTCAGGGGCGTCCGCGCAAGAATATAAAGGTCGAGCCAGAACGACCAGTTCTCGATGTAATAGAGATCGTGCGCGACCCGCGCCTCCAGCTTGGCCGGGTCGTCCACCTCCCCGCGCCAGCCGTGGATCTGCGCCCAGCCCGTGACCCCGGGCGGAACCCGGTGGCGCGCGGCATAACCCTCCACGATCTCCTCGAAGGCCTTCTGCCGGCTCGACACCGCCTCCACAGCATGGGGTCTCGGCCCCACCACCGACAGATCCCCCCGCAGCACGTTGAGGAGCTGCGGCAGCTCGTCGATCGACCAGCGGCGCAGGAAAGCCCCCACCCGCGTCACCCGCGCATCATGCCGCGTCACGATCCTTCGCGCCGTCGAATCGCACTGATCCGCATACATCGACCGGAACTTCCACACCCGGATGGGTCGGTTGTTGTAGCCGTGCCGGGTCTGGCGAAAGAACACCGGCCCCGTCGTCTCGCACCGGATCGCGAGGGCCGCCGCGACGAACACCGGCGACAGCACGACCAGCGCCACGCTCGCCACCCCGATGTCCATCGCGCGCTTCGCGAGCCACCGCCACCCCGCCAGCGGCCTGCGGAACACGTCCAGCAGCCCGTCCGACACCGACCGCCGCGGAAATGCCAGGTCGGAACTGTAGGTCGAGATCCGCACGTCGATGGGCAGGACCCTCACAAGATCGAGGATCTCCCGGATCCGCCGCTCCGCCGTGAGCGGCAGCGCGATGATCAGCATGTCGATCTCCGCCAGACGGCAGAATGCCAGCAGCTCCCGGATCGTCCCGAGCTTCGGCACCGTGATGACCAGCTGCGGCGAACGTTCGTCGTCGCGGTCGTCGAAGAGCCCGCAGATGCGGATATCGCCCCCCGCATGCGTGGCGAGCCCCCGGATCAGCCGCTCCGCCTCGCCTCCGCCGCCCACGACCACCGCGCGCCGCTCGATCAGCCCGCTCGCGAGCGTCCAGTCTGCCGCTGCGGCCGCGAAGGCCCGGCCCGGAAGGGCTAAGAGCATGGGTGCCATCACCGTCGCCCAGCCCGACAGCAGCTCCAGCTGAAGGGCCGCCGTGCCCACGACACCCGCGGCGAGGGCCAGCGTTCCCCAGCCTCCCCAGAACCGCCGCAACAGCGCCGGCCGGTACCCGCCAAGTGCTGCCAGCCCTCCGACCGCCGTCAGGGCCACGCCGGTTGCGGCCAAGGCGGCCGGGCCCGGCTGTAGCACCAGACCCGCGGCTGCAAATTCCGCGAACCAGATCGCCAAGGCGATCGCCAGCGCGTCAAGAACGAATGCCAGAAGCGAGAGCACGACCGCCGGCAGCGAGGGCCGTTTCAGTCCGCGTGCGACCAGCGTCGCCGCTTCGGTCAGTGCCGCTTCCCTGAAGACCTCCATCGTCCACCGCCCCGATGCCTCGCCCGATAACGGGGCGCCGGACGACCTTGGACGCTTTCCTTTAAGGTCGGCTTATCGCGGGCGAAGTCAGGCAGCCCCCCGCAGCGGCGCGAAGGACTTGCCGCGCCGCCCGAGCCAGATGCCGATCAGCATCGTGGGCACGAAGACCAGCGTGCCGGGGGCTGCCATGGGCAGCGCCGTCCAGGCCGGGCCCGGACAGAACCCCCCGATGCCCCAGCCGATCCCGAAGACCGCGGCCCCGGCGAGCAGGGGGCGGTCGATGGCCGACGACCCCGGCAGATCGAATTCAGGCATGAACAGCGGGGCCTCGCGCCGCCACGCGAGACGGTATCCCACGAAGGCCGTGCCCGCAGCCCCGCCCATCACGAGGGCGAGGCTCGGATCCCACGTCCCCGCGACATCGAGGAAATTGAGCACCTTCGCCGGATCCGCCATCCCCGACATCAGGAGCCCCAGCCCAAAGACCAGCCCGGCCAGAAACCCGAACGCCGCCCGCATCAGACCGCCCCCCCAAGGACGTGGCGCAGCACGAAAACCGTCCCCGCCGCCCAGACCATGAAGGTCACGACGGCCGCAAACGACCGGACGGACAGCCGTGCGAGCCCGCAGACCCCGTGCCCCGACGTGCACCCCGAGCCGAGGGCGGTGCCGATCCCCACCAGGAGGCCTGCCAGCGCCATCGCGGGCAGATCGGCCGAGACGCTCTGCGCCGGATAGGCCCCGGCCAGCGCGCGCCACAACAGGGGGGCCGCCAGCAACCCGACCACGAAGGCGATCCGCCAGCCGCGATCCGGGCTCGCCACGGCACCCGCCGTGATACCAACGATGCCGGCGATGCGGCCGAGGCCCGCCATGACCATCACGGCGGAGAGGCCGATCAGGATGCCTCCCCCGAGCGACGCCCAGGGGGTGAATTCGGTCGCTATGGAAAGCATGCGGATCTCCTCGGGATCAGGCGGCGGTGGGCAGCGGCGTGGTCGAGAGAGACCGGATCGCCGCGTGATGGGACAGATGGATCCGCCCGGTCAGCATTCCGGGCAGATCGGAGCGGCGCAGACGGTCCATCACCGGACCCTTCACCTCCGAGAGATGCAGCCGGACGTCCATCTCGCCGAGGCGCCGGTTCAGCGTCTCGAGCGAGTCGAGCGCGCTGAGGTCGATCTCGTTGACCGCCGAACACAGGAGCACCACGTGCCGGATCGCGGGGTCCGCAGCCACGCGGTCGAGCACGACATCCTCCAGGATACGGGCATTGGCGAAATAGAGGCTCTCGTCGGGACGCAGGGCGAGGATGCGCGGATCGGTCTCCACGCTGTGCCGCAGCACGTTGCGATAATGCTCTGTGCCCGGCACGCGCCCCACCTCGGCGATATGCGGCTTCGAGGTGCGATCGAGATGCAGGATCAGCGACAAGGCGACACCCGCCGTCACCCCGGCCTCGACCCCCGCAAGCAGGGTCAAGAGGATCGTCGCCGCCACCGCCGCGAAATCGGCCCGCGCATAGACCCAGGCCCGGCGCAGGATCGACAGATCGACGAGGCTCAGGACCGCGACGATGATGGTCGCAGCGAGAGTGGCCTTCGGCAGGAAATGGATCAGCGGGGTCAGGGCCGCGGCGGTGGCGGCGAGCCCCAGCGCCGTGAAGATCCCGGCAGCCGGCGTCCGGGCCCCCGCGTCGAAATTGACGACCGAACGCGAGAAACCGCCCGTCACCGGAAACCCGCCCGTGAACGCCGCCCCGATGTTTGCGGCCCCGAGGCCCAGCATCTCCTGGTTCGGATCCACCCGCTCGCGCTTTCGCGCGGCGAGGGTCTGGGCCACCGAGATCGATTCGACGAACCCGATGATCGAGATCAGTACCGCCGGCAGGGCAAGCTGGCGGACGAGATCGAGCGAGACCGGCGGCAGCGTCAGGGGCGGCAGGGCTTGCGGGACCGCGCCCACGATGGCCACACCCCGGCCGTCGAGCCCGAACTGCCAGACGGCCCAGGTGGTCCCCGCGACCGCGAGCGCCGGGGCGGCCCTCACCGCGATGCCGGCGGCACCCGGCCCGATCCCCAGACGCCCGAGCAGCGGCCCGAGCCCCCGGCGCACCCAGACGAGGAGCACCAGCACCGTGACACCGAGGGCGAGCGTCGGGCCGTTCGTCCCGGAGACATGCCGGATCAACCCCTCCGCGATGGCCGGGACGGTCTCGCCGCCGCCCTCGATCCCGAGGACATGACGCAGCTGGCCCGCGGCAATGAGAAGACCCGAGGCACTGATGAAACCGCTCACCACGGGATGCGACAGGAAACTCGCCAGCCGCCCGAGGCGCAACAGACCCATGGCCATCAGCATCACGCCCGACAAAAGCGCGAGCGTCAGGGCCGCGGCGGCATAGCCCGCCGTGCCCTGCGCCGCCATCTCTCCCAATGCCGAGGCCGTCATGAGCGAAATCACCGCGACCGGACCCACCGCCAGAGCCCGGGAGGTGCCGAAGACCGCATAAAGCACGATCGGCACGATCGAGGCATAAAGCCCCGCCTCGGGCGGCATGCCGGCCAGCATGGCATAGGCCAGCGACTGCGGGATCAGCATGACCGTCACGATCACCGCCGCGAGCAGATCGCCCCCGAACGCCGCGCGGTCGTACCGCGCCCCCCAGCCGAGAATGGGGAAATTCCGCGCGATCCTCATCGCCTGCGCTGCCACGCCTATAGCCCGTTCACCGGAACCTTGAGCACGCGGTTGCCCTGGGCGTCGCGCGGCAGGTCCCCCGCGCGAATGTTCACCTGCAGCGACGGAAGGATCAGCCGCGGCATGCCCAGCGTCGCGTCCCGCTCCTCGCGCATCCTCACGAAGTCCGCGCGCGAGGTGCCGCCGCCCACGTGGATGTTGGAGGCCTTCTCCTCCGCAACCGTGGTCTCCCACCGGATCTCGCGGCCGTCGGGCCCGTAGTCGTGGCACATGAAGAGCCGCATCGCGTCCGGCAACGCCAGCACCCTCTGGATACTGTCATAGAGCACGCCAGCGTCCCCGCCGGGAAAATCGGCCCGCGCACTGCCGCCGTCGGGCATGAACAGCGTGTCGCCGACGAACGCCGCATCGCCGATCACATGGGTCATGCAGGCCGGCGTGTGGCCAGGCGTGGCCATGGCGAAGGCCGTCAGCCCCCCGATCTGGTAGGTGTCGCCATCCTCGAACAGCCGGTCGAACTGCGACCCGTCACGCCGGAACTCGGTGCCCTCGTTGAAGACCTTCCCGAACGTTTCCTGCACCTCGACGATCTTCGCGCCGATGCCGATCCGCCCGCCCAGCTTGCCCTGGATGTAGGGCGCCGCCGACAGATGGTCCGCATGGACGTGGGTCTCGATGATCCACTCGAGCGTCAGACCCCGCGCCAGCACGTCCGCGACCATCGCATCCGCATGCACATGGGCGATCCGGCCGGCGGCATAGTCGATGTCGAGCACCGGATCCACGATGGCGCAGCGCCCAGAGGCCGTGTCCGCCACGACATAGCTGATGGTGTTCGTCTGCTCGTCAAAGCGCGCCCGGACATCCGGATGCGCCTCCATGTTCACGGGATAATCCATCGGGCAAGTCCTTTCCAGCTCAGCAATCCGAACATGTCTTGATGCCGATCAGACGGTAGGCCGGGCAGAACCCGGTCACCGCCGTCACCAGCAACACCGCCCCCACGATCAGCGCACCCCACCACAGCAGGGGGGCCGCGAACAACGTCGTGGCCAGCGCCAGCACCACCAGCACCAGGCCCACAGATCCGCGCACGGAGCGATCGACAAAACCCTCGTTCACAGGCATCACACGTCTCCTTCCGGATGAAGTCACGACGCGACCCTACACCTTCCCACCGGCCCGATCAGTGACATTGTCACCGAGCCTCAAACCGGGTTCGCCCCCGCGAACCGCTCCAGCGCCGGACGGTCGATGATCCGGACCGCGCCGCGCCGCTGCTCGATCCAGATGCGTCGCTGGAACTCCGCGAGCTGGCGCGACACGACCTCGCGCGCCGTCCCGAGCTCGACCGCGAGATCGCCGTGGGTCGCGGCGATCGCTCCGCCCGTGTCCGACAATTCCAGCAGCTTGTGCGCCAGCCGCGCGTCCATCCGCCCGAAGGCGATCTCCTCGACGGTCAGGAAAAGATCCGTGATCCGTTTGGCATAGGCCGCAAAGACGAACCGCCGGAATTCCGCGGAGGTGGCCACGGCCTTGTCGAACGCCGCCCGCGGGATCTTGACGGCCTCGAGGTCGGTCTCGGCCACGCCTTCGGCCGTGTAATCCTCGAACGCCAGCAGACAGGCCGTGGTGAGCACGCAGCTTTCGCCGGCATGCACCCGGTAGAGCACGATCTCGCGCCCGCCCTCGGTGGTCTGCTGCACCCGGACGCGGCCCTCCAGCAGCAGAAGCAGGCTCTCCACCGGCTGTCCGGGCCCGAAGATCACCGTCCCCGCCGGGATCGACACGACCGAGGCTGCTCCTTCGAGATCGCCCCGCAATCCCGCGCTCAGCCCGCGGATCCCCGGAAACTGCTGGGTCCAGTCCGTCACGGTGCATCCTCCCGCCGCTGTCTCTGGGGCCACCCTACACGGCTCCCTCTGCAGGCGTGAGGGGGTTGCGACCGGTCTCGCGACCGGCGGCCCACGGCACGCGACAATGCACCGCCTGCGCGCTATGACTTTCGCACTAGATGAACCTGCATGCCTGCACGCGAGGACGCGTCTTCGACGGGCGGGGAGGCCGGCGCGCCCGGCGATGAAACTCTTTCCCACGCGCCGCGTTGATCCAGTCCGAACGCAGACGCCCTTAATCAGATGGAGCATCCCATGCTCGGATCCTTCGACGCAGTGCTTCTGGCCCGGATCCAGTTCGCGTTCACTGTCTCGTTCCACTTCCTGTTTCCCGCCTTCACCATCGGGCTCGCGAGCTATCTCGCCGTCCTCAACGCGCTCTGGCTCAAGACGCGCCATCAGAAATACCTCGACCTCTTCCGCTACTGGGTGAAGATCTTCGCGCTCGCTTTTGCCATGGGCGTCGTCTCGGGGATCGTGATGTCCTACCAGTTCGGCACGAACTGGTCCGTCTTCGCGGACCGGGCCGGGCCGGTCATCGGCGCGCCCATGGCCTACGAGGTCCTCTCGGCCTTCTTTCTGGAGGCGGGGTTCCTCGGCATCATGCTTTTTGGTCGCGAAAAAGTCGGCGAGAAGCTGCACATGACGGCCTGCGCCATGGTCGCCTTCGGCACGTTCTTCTCGGCGTTCTGGATCCTTTCGGTGAACAGCTGGATGCACACTCCGGCCGGCTTTTCCATCGACGCCGACACCGGCCAGTTCCTGCCCGAGAACTTCTGGGAGATCATCTTCAACCCCTCCTTCCCCTACCGCCTCATGCACACGGTGACGGCCGCCTACCTGACCACGGCCTTCATCGTCGGCGGCGTGGGCGCGCTCCATCTGCTGCGCAGTCGTCGCACGCGCGAGACGCCGTCCGCGGCGACGCTGACCATGTTCTCCATGGCAATGTGGATGGTGGCGATCTTCGCTCCCCTCCAGATCTTTCTCGGCGATCTGCACGGCATCAACACGCTCGAGCACCAGCCGCAGAAGGTCATGGCGATGGAGGGCCACTACGAGAGCCATCCCGACGGAGCCCCGCTCTATCTCTTCGGCATCCCCAACGACGAGACGCAGACGCTCGACTATGCCGTCGGCATCCCGAACCTGTCGTCCCTGATCCTCAAGCACGACTGGAACGCGCCGCTGGCAGGGCTCGACACGATCCCGGATGCCGATCAGCCGCCGGTCGCCATCGTCTTCTGGTCGTTCCGCATCATGGTGGCCCTTGGCTTTGCCATGCTCGGCGTCGGGCTCTGGTCGCTCTGGGCCCGCTGGCGCGGTCGTCTCTATGAGGCCCCCTGGCTGCACCGCGCGGCTCTCGCCATGGCCCCGTCCGGCCTCATCGCCGTCCTCGCGGGCTGGGTTACGACCGAGGTGGGCCGCCAGCCTTACACGGTCTACGGGATGCTGCGCACCGCCGACAGCGCGGCACCCTTGGCCGCACCGGCCGTTGCCGCGTCACTCGTAGCCTTCATCGTAATCTATTTTGCGGTATTCGGCGCAGGCACCTACTACATCCTGCGGCTGATGTCGCGCGCACCCGCCTTCGACGAGCCGCGCCTCAAGGATGTGAGTGCGGGGCCGACCCGCACGGCGGGCATCACGCCCGGCCCGCACCAGAAGATCCCGCGCTCCAACCCCGTCGCAGGAGAGTGACCGATGCCCCTCGTTGACGGCTTTTCCTTCGACCTCACGGTCATCTGGGCCTTCCTGATCGCGTTCGCCGTTCTCGTCTACGTGATCCTCGACGGGTTCGATCTGGGCCTCGGTATCCTCTTCTCGATGGAGCGCAAGCGCGGCGACCGGGACGTGATGATGAACACGGTTGCCCCGGTCTGGGACGGCAACGAGACCTGGCTCGTGCTCGGCGGCGGCGGTCTCTTCGCCGCTTTCCCGCTCGCCTATGCGCTCATCCTGCCGGCCCTCTACGTGCCGATCATCGCCATGCTGCTGGCGCTGATCTTCCGGGGCGTGGCCTTCGAGTTCCGCTGGCGGACCGAACGCTGGCGCGGCGTCTGGGACATCGCCTTCATCGGCGGATCGACCGTCGCGGCTCTGTCGCAGGGCATCGCCCTCGGCGCGCTTCTCCAGGGGATCGAGGTCGACAAGGTCGCCCGTGCCTATTCCGGCGGCTGGTGGGACTGGCTGACGCCCTTCTCGGTCACGGTCGGCGTCGCGGTCGTGATCGGCTACATGCTCCTCGGAGCCACCTGGCTCGTGATGAAAACCTCCGGTGACCTGCAGGAGCGCATGCGCATGCGGGCCTGGCCGCTGGGGGCCTTGACGCTCGCCTTCATCGGTCTTGTCAGCCTCTGGACGCCGTTTCTCCAGGAGGGCTACTACAACCGCTGGTTCGTGGGCTGGGGCTTGGCCGTCGCCGGGGCCGTGGGTTTTCTCGTTCTCCTCCTCGCGTTCCTGATGTTCCGCTCCCTGACGGTCCATCGCCACGAGTATCGCCCCTTCGTGCTGGCGCTGGCCTTGTTCGCGCTCTGCTTCATCGGGCTCGGTGTCTCCATGTTTCCTTACGTCGTCCCGACGGAGGTCACCATCTGGGAGGCTGCGGCTCCCTATGCCAGCCAGCTCTTCATGCTTGTCGGTGCCAGCGTCCTGATACCGCTCATCCTCGGCTATACCGCCTATGCCTACTGGGTCTTCCGCGGCAAGGTCGATGCCGACAGCGGATACCACTGATGGACCGGAACGCCCCACCCCGAGGCACCCTGCGCCGGATCGGCTGGTTCATCGCGATCTGGCTCGGATCCGTCGCGGCCCTCGGGTCCGTCGCCTATGCCATTCGCGCCATGATCCTGTGACGCGGATCCCGAGGCGTCCGGTGTCTTAACCTCTCTGAAAAATACGTTGACGCGCGTAGGAATTTCACGTCTTATCAGAAACTTGCTGGTTTGTCCACGCGTGGACAAACGCGGACGGCGCCTCAGACGGCCAGCATGCGCAAGCCTTGCGTCGCATCGAGCCGGATCGCGAGGCGCAGGCCCGGCTCGTCGCCCGCTCGAAGTGCCGCGATGATCCTGCGGTGATTGTCGGTCGCCTGCTGCCGCCGGAGCCGCTCATAGAGCAGCCGCATCGTCGGGCCCGACTGGAGCCAGACCGTCTCGACCAGCCCCAGGATCGCCGGGGCCTGCGCCCGCAGATAGAGCGTGCGGTGAAACTCGAGGTTGCTGCGCACGTACCCCGCCGCGTCCCCCTTGACGACCATCTCGTCGATCACCCCGTTGATCGCGGCCATCCGGTCGATCAGCGCCAGATGCGCCCGCGGCAGCGCCCGGCTCGCCAGTTCCGGCTCCAGAAGCGCCCGCAGCGCCGCCAGCTCCTCGATCCGCTCGGAGGTCAGTTCCGGCACCGACACGCGCCCGGACGGCGTGATCTTCAGCGCCCCTTCGGCTGCCAGCCGCCGGATCGCCTCCCGCGCGGGTGTCATGCTGACCCCGAACTCCGCCGCGAGCCCGCGCAGGGTCAGCGCCTGGCCGGGGTTCAGAAGCCCGTACATGACCCGGGCGCGCAAGGTGCGATAGAGCCGCTCGTGGGCGGTGAGCGAGACATCCCCCGCCAGGCGGTCGCGTTCGATCATGCCCGAGCAGTGCGCGCAGGTCGGGCCTCCGTCAAGCGGGCGGCATGAAATCGAACGCCATCAGCCCCCGTCCGTGCTGGCGCAGCCAGGTCCGCTGGACCGCATGATCCGGACAGAGCCCGGCCACCGTCTTCCAGAACCGCGCCGAATGGTTCATCTCCACCAGATGCGCCACCTCGTGTGCCGCCACGTAGTCGAGCACCGCGTCGGGGGCGAGGATCAGCCGCCACGAGAACATCAGATCACCGGCCCCGGTGCACGACCCCCAGCGCCCGCGGGTGTCCCGCAGGGTTATCCGGCCGAACGGCACCCCGAGCGTGCCCGCATGCCGCGTGACGCCAGCCAGTGAGCGCTGCCGCGCTGCCTCGCGCAGATAGGCCAGCACCCGGGCGGGAATGCGCCCGGCCGGCCCCGCGACGCGAAGAAACCCGTCCTGAATGGAGGTGCGCCCCGGTGCCTCGAGAACCGTCAGGCTCTTGCCACGATACGGCAGCACCGTCCCCGCCCCCACGACCGTCCGGCACGGCACCGCCTCAACGTGCCGCCGGAGCCAGCCTTCCTGTTCCAGAACGAACGTCCGGGCCACCGCCAAAGACGCGCGCGGCGGCAAGGTCAGCACCGGCGTCCCAAGGGTCTGGCAAACACGGAGCAGCATGCGCTTGGCATTCGCATTGCGCCGGAGCCAAACCTCGATCTCCGGATCGCCGATGCGGATCGCTTCCATCGCGCCAACCGTCAGGCGGAGGCGACCTTGCGCTGCTGGGCCCTGATGAAGTCGCGGACCTGGGGCTGGATCAGGCTGCGCCAGCGCGAGCCGTTGAACACGCCGTAATGCCCGACGCCCTCGGCCACGTAATGGAGCCGATCCTCGGCCGCGACGTTGACGAGCATGTCATGCGCGGCCTCGGTTTGGCCGAGCCCGGTGATGTCGTCCTTCTCGCCCTCGATGGTCATCAGACCGATGTCGGTGATCGCCGCAAGATCGAGGGGACGGTCGCGATAGACGTAGCGGCCGCAGGCCATCAGCCGCTTCTGGAACACCCGTTCGATGGTCTGCAGATAGAATTCGGCCGTCAGATCCATCACGGCGAGATATTCGTCGTAGAACCTGCGATGGGATTCCGTGCTCTCGCCGTCCCCCCGCACCAGATCGTGGAACTGCGTAACATGGGCGTCCATGTGCCGGTTCACGTTCATTGCCAGAAAGCTCGAGAGCTGCAGGAAGCCCGGATACACCCGCCGCATGAAGCCCCGGTTCGGCCAGGGCACGCGTGAGACCACGTTGGTCTCAAACCAGCTCAGCGGCTTCTGGTTGGCGAGTTCGTTCGGCTGCTTGGGGTTGCGGGCCGTATCCATCGGCGAGCCCATCAGCACCATCGCCGAGGGCCGCGCGGGATTGCCGTCCATCGCCATGAGCCCGGCCGCCGCCATTACCGGAATCCCGGGCTGGCAGACCGCCATGACCGCGACACGCTCACCGCCACCGGACAAATGCTCCAGCATCTGGATCACGTAATCGGTGTAATCGTCGAGATCGAAGGATCCATCCGAGATGGGCACGCTGCGCGCATCGATCCAGTCGGTGATGTAGACCTCGTGCTCGGGCAGCATCGATTCGACCGTCCCGCGCAGCAGCGTCGCATAATGTCCCGACATCGGCGAGACGATCAGGACGACCGGATCCTTGCGGGCCTCCGCCTCCGCCCCTGTCCGACGGAAACGGCGCAACTCGCAAAACGGGCGCGACCAGACCACCTCCTCGGCGACCCGCGTCTCCACACCGTCCACAAGCGTCGTCTCGATCCCGAAACTCGGCTTCTCATAGCGCCGGGTCGCGTTGATGAACATCTCGAGCGCAGCGGACGCGGTCCGGGCTCCGAAATTCGCCGGATGCGCGTTCATCGGGTGATTGATGACCTGCTGGCCCATCCGGGCCGCTGCCCGCATCGGCGAAATCGCCGCATGCGTCATCTCGTAAGCGTGATAGAGCATTCTCGACCCCCGGGCGATCTGAAAGGCTCGCCCAATTGTAAAAGGTATCGTTTTCTCGCGCTGCATCAAGGGAGCAATGTACAATTTGCAAACTCATGTGACATTTGCTTAACGATGGCTTTAGCGGCAATTCCTTTGACATTGATTACCCACCGTGGCAATCGGCGGGCGAGTCGAAATACCCGAAAGTTGAGGACTGGATATGCCCAAGGACGAATGGGGCGCAAAACGCGTATGCCCGAGTTGTTTGACGCGGTTCTACGATCTCCGCACGGATCCCATGACCTGCCCTTCATGCGGTACCACTTTCACGCTCGAGAGCCTGACCGCCGTCAAGGCGAAGGTCGCCCGGCCCGAGAAGGTCAAGCCCGAGCCCGCCGATATCGAGGACCTCCCCGACATCGAGGCCGACGAGGATGTGATCGCGGAGGATGACGATCTTGCGGACGACATCCTCGAGGACGAGGAAGACAGTGTCGATCTCGAGGAAATCGCCGACGTGGCAGGCGACGAGGAAGAAGGCTGACAAGCTCGCGCAGCCGCAAGTTTCCGCTTGAACTGGCCGGGTGCCGCCCGTAAAGACCGAGCGCGGCGTCGTCCGCCCTTGGGGCCTTAGCTCAGCTGGGAGAGCGCCTGCATGGCATGCAGGAGGTCAGCGGTTCGATCCCGCTAGGCTCCACCACTCTTGTGGCTGATACGTGCCAGATAGTTCCCGACTTTAAGCCATTTTGATTTCATTCGACGGAGTGGGCGCGCCCGGAAAACCAGGGCAGTCGGCGATGCTTGTCGGGTTTTTCGCTGCCGTCGTTCGTGGAAGATTGGGCGAATGTCTCTGGAGAGCCAATTTTGCCCCTTCGGCAGAATGAGGCGAAGATTTGTTCAATTCCCAAGCTACACGACATTAGGTTCGCGAGGGCGTGACATAGATTTGTGTTGATCTCGGCAACTTCCTTCGGGAGACGCTGAGCCTGTTGACGCTGTCCATACTCTGCGCGCACACGACGAGTCTGAGCGGGCTTCTATGAGCGCTCCGCGCCGGCGAGCACGGCCTCGACGTATCGCCGGCTCAAGCAATTTTTCCAGCACGCTGATCCCGGCGCTGATCGGGCAGCGCCCGTGGTGGCTGGTCTTGCGGGGCTGAGAGGGCCGGTGACGCTGATCCTCAACCGGTTGAGCTGAAAGGTCGGGCGCAAGGAGTTCAACCTGCTCCATTTGATGCTCTGCGCCTTGAGTTTGAGTATGGCCGTTATCCGAAATCGAGCGAGGAATAGAGATCGTTCGCAATGACGGTTTTCAGGATTTGTGGAAAGGCGTGGATACGATGTGTATGGAGCGTCGTCTCGCCCCGGCCAGATCGCCCGGCCCCAGATAGGTCAGATCGATTTTGCTGACGTCCTGGGCGACCTGCGCTCGAAGTAGTCCGGCTCGCCGTGGATTGAGCGCAGCCTGGACAGTGCCGAGTGGCCCGCCGTCGGTCGAGAGCACTCGCGGTTGATCCGCCCAGTCGGGAACGTGCACCGCCGAACCGGGTGGTGGGGGCGCACCGAGCCATCGACGTTAATTCGACAGCGCCGGTTAGCCGTGGTGAATTTCTTTGCCGGTTCAAAGCTCTGGGCAGACTCCATCCACAACGGCTTCGTCTCTACCGGTCCACTTAACCTTCTTTCCATGCTATTATTGAGGAGCAGGATCCGACCATGGGACGATCATCAAGCGCAGGCGCGCCGCGGAAGCGGGATGCCGATACGAAGGTCGCTCAGAGCCGTCTGAGCCTCATTGACCTGGCTCGGGAGCTTGGCAACGTCGCCGAGGCGTGCAGGCCAGCGGGGACTTGACCGGACCAGCTTCTCCGAATGGAAGCGGCGGATCCAGACGCAGGGCTTCGAAGGCCTCAAGGACCTTCCACCGATCCACAAGAGCCATCCCCAGACCACGTCGCCGGAGACGGTCGAAAAGATCAAGGTGCTGGCGCTGACGCCTCCCGCCTATGGCTGCAACCGGCAAGAGGCGGTGCTGGCGCTGTAGGGCATACGCATGTCTGCGATCACGATCCGGAAGATCCTCAACAAGAACGGTCTGGGCACGAAGGTCGAGCGGTGGCTTGCGCTGGAACAGCGGAACGCCGAGCATGCCGTCGAGATCAATCCGGAACAGGCCGCATTCCTCGGAGAGCTCAATCCCTGCTACCACGAACGCCATGTGGAGATCGCGTCACCGGGCGATCCGCTGTCGCCGGATACTTTCTTCGTCCGGCAGCCCGAAGGGCGTGGGCGAGGTCCACCTGCACGCGGTGGTCGACACCTTCGGCAGCTACGGCTTCGGGTTCCCTTATGTCTCGAAGCAGCCCGAGGCGGCCGTGGCGGTGCTGCACAACGACGTGCTGCCTCTACCGCACTCTCCGTCAGCCGGTGAAGGCGGTACTGACCGACAATGGCCTAGGTTCGGAACGATGCACTGATTTGAGCGTCGGATCGTGTTCGCATCGGCGATCTCTGTTGCGTCGTCAGTTTGCGGCAGGCGGCATCCGGGTCAACGAGCGGTCTCTCCCATAACAAGCACGAAGAACGCGCATGGCGGGTCACGTCCGTCAAGGTGGTGTAAATTGCGAGATGGCCTGAGGTCATGATCAGGCGGCTTTTGTGGTGATGCTGAGAAGCGGGTCGACCTCGTCCTTGTCGATCTGTGCGAACGCCTCGACCATCATGTATCGGCTCGAGGTCTGCCATTCGTCATTCTGCTCGAACAGCACCGCTCCGATAAGGCCCATGATGGAGGCCACGTTGGGGAAGATTCCAACGACATCTGCACGGCGTTTGACCTCCCCGTTCAGGCGCTCGATCGGGTTGGCGCTATGCAACGTGGTTCGGTGTTGGCAGGGGAAGGCCGTGTAGGCCAGTACGTCGTGCTCGCTGGCATTCAGCAAATCGGCGAGCTTGGGCCAGTGGGGACGAACCTGATCTGCCACGCGATGCCATGTCTCTGCGGCCTGGATGCGGTCCGGCTGCTCGAAGACCTGACGGATCGCGGCCGCCACGACCGTGTGCTGGCCCTTCGAGACGTGGGCCAGTGCATTACGCATCCAGTGAACCCGGCACCGCTGCCCGTCCGGCCGTCGCCGATCCCCCAGATCGGCTTTGGGCCTAACCCTCGAAGACGCGGGCGATGGTGCCTTTCAGGCCGGTGTGGGCATCGCTAATCACCAGCCGGACGCCGCCGAGGCCACGGGCTTTCAACGAGCGCAGGAAGTCGGTCCAGAACGTCTCGGCTTCCGCCGGCCCTATGCCCAGGCCGATGATTTCCCTGCGGCCTTCAGTGTTGGCGGCCACTGCCATTATAGCTGCCACCGACACGATCCGTCCGCCCTGGCGTTGCTTGAGGTATGTGGCGTCGAGCCAGACGTAAGGCCGGTCACCGGTGAGCGGCCGATTTAGGAACTTTCCAGCCCTTTCGTCGATATCTTTGCACAGGTTCGAGACAGGGCTCTTGGATATCCGATCGAACTCGGCGCGGGTGTCCGGAACCGTCAGGCACCGACGTCGCGCCTTTCCGGGTGTCGCGATCAGAACCTCTTAGCGATGCTTGGCGATGTCGATGCCTACGAGGACGAAATCGGATCGTGCAGGATGGTGAGCGGTCATGGTTGGTTTCCTCTGCAGTGTGGTTCACGCGAAGCCACCGTGGAGACCCGAGGCCCGACCCTGGCCGCTTGCTGCGCTCACCTCACGGCTACGCAGTCGGCCATGGCCTCCGTCAGCCCGTCTTTCCGAAGGTGTCATGACACCGAATTCTGCGGGACAGACCGCCACCCCTATGAGCTGGACACTCGCAAAAACCCTCCCCTTTTTGGGCCTGTCATGAGTCACTGATGTGATCGGGATTGGGAGGGTCGGATGGAGCAGCGGTCGCTTTTCGGATTGTCGGAGCAACTTGAGAAGCTGAGCAAGCATGGCGATCCTCAGGAGGTGCTCCAGGCGACCGTCGATTTCGAGTATTTCCGAGGTTGGCTCGTCGAGGGCCTCGGATATGGTGATGGCGTCAAGGGAGGCCGGCCACCCTTCGATCCGGTGGCCATGTTCAAGGCGCTGATCCTCCAGACCCAGCACAATCTCAGCGACGCGCGGATGGAGTTCATGATCCGCGACCGGCTGTCCTGGATGCGGTTTCTCGGCCTCGATCTGGGCGGGCCGACGCCCGACGAGAACACC